>JAJZLS010000051.1 GCA_021803345.1 Actinomycetes bacterium | reverse complement strand
GAAGGTCAAGAACATGTCCCGTTCCGCTAAGGGAACTAAGGAAAAACCAGGCAAGAACGTAGCCCAGAAGAGAGGACTTAATAGATCTATACAATCCCAAGCCTGGGCACTATTCAGAAAGAGACTGGAGGACAAAGCAGTTAATGCCAGTTCTTCTGTACTTGTTGTACCAATAAACCCACAGTTCACTTCCCAAACCTGTCCACAGTGCGAACGTGCAGCTAAGAAGAACCGCAAGAGTCAAGCGGTCTTTATCTGTATCAACTGTGGGTATAGCGCCAACGCAGATATCAACGCAGCACAGAATATTCTTGCCGCAGGACTGGGTCCCCTTTGGGGGGTCACAGGACGTAGAGGGACACTGCAGCAAAAGCCTGTTAGGGCTGAGCACAGCGGCCCAGCGAAGCGTCAACTCTCTGAAGGGCTAGTGGCGTGAGCTGCTGGTTCTTCATGAATCCTCTCCCTCTAGGGAGAGGGGAGGTCAATGTGGTTCCCTTGGGCCTGGGCGGGTATAGAGGAAACAAGATATTATTGATTTTTTGGCTATCTCACCGGGCTTAGGTGAGTTCATGCGAGGTAGCGAAACAAGCCTGCTTTGACAGCTTAGAACCAGACTGTTGTGCACCTGGTGCCTGGCAGATAGTAAGAAAATGATAAAGCCGTCAACCCGCACATCGCATAGGTGGACCATGGGCGCAATGTATTAGAATAACCTCAGATGCAAACCTCAAGAACTTCTGCTTTGTCGATCACCGTCTCATGCATCGACTACCTCCGATCCACCTACGTACCGCGTATCGTCAAACAGCTTTGCAACCCAATGGTTGTAGGGATAGGTCGACGACGGGAGAAACATAAGCGCCCATCTTCGGGCCAAGATGCCACTTGTCCAACGGCCGGGGAGACTTGGGTGGATAGAGCAGGGATCATCGGGCCAGGGAATATAAATGGAAGCAGTAGTCGCACTGGCAATCATGTGGAAAGAATGATTCCAAGGTGTTCACAACTCCAATCCTGCTTACCGGCAGCTACGATTGGGCTGGGACCGGATGGCTATGGTCGTGGTGCGGGGGCATTGGAGCATGAAGCCGCACAAATGGATGACATAGAATCGCTGTTTCCAATTATTACAGGGAGGATCGCGTCATGAGGGTGCTGACAGGGGACAACGGGAGCCGAAAGCTGTCCTCGGGAGTTTCCCCACTGACTAGACCTACAACAGCGAGGGTCAGGAAATCAATATTCGACATAATTTGGTCTCGAGCCGGGATAGAGGGCAGTAGGTTTCTTGATCTGTTTGCCGGTACTGGAGCGATGGGGATAGAGGCATTATCCAGGGGTGCCGAAGAGGTATTTTTCGTGGATAATTCACGAGTGGCTATTAACGTCGTCAAGGATAATTTGAAGGCTCTTCAGATCGCACCTTCGCGTTTTAGGGTCGTTTTATCTGATTATGAAAGTTTTTTGCAAAGTTACGACGGCAAAGAGTTCGATGTAGCATTGCTTGACCCTCCTTATTCGTTTGACGATTGGCCAAGACTAGCCGAACTGGTTCCGTCTGCTATTTTGGTCTGTGAGAGTGATAGATCAATTGAAGTTCCAGCAGGTATTAAAAAGATCTTAGAGAGGAAGTACGGAACCACCCGTGTTACTCTAGTTGCCAAAAATAGTCGAGTCTAGCAAAGAAAGGTCCTGTGAGATCGTTGAAGGTAGCACTATTCCCAGGTTCGTTTGATCCTTTTCACAATGGGCATCTGGAGATTGTGGAGAGGGCTTCGCGGTTGTTCGATAAGATCGTCGTTGCGGCGATGCGAAACCCCCAGAAGGCTGGTCCTCTGTTTTCACTTGAGGAACGACAGAAATTGATCGAGATGAGTGTGGCCCATATTCCTAACGTGGAAATAGTGAGTCTATCTACGCTGGTGGTGACCCTGGCTAATGAATTGGGTGCCTCTGTGATTATTCGGGGCCTTCGAGCTGTGTCTGATTTCGAAAATGAACTCCAGATGGCGCAGATGAATCGGGAACTGTCGGGGATTGATACCGTATTTATTCCCACTAGTGCTGAATTTTCGTTTCTGGCCTCTCGCCTTTTGCGTGAAGTTGCAGCTTACGGCGGAGATGTTACTTCAATGGTGCCAGGTCCTATTGCTGTAGCCTTTGCTTCAAAAGTTGGGTAAGTTGTATATTGGCGGGTATTTGTAATTAGGTTACATTAGGCGGATCAGTGAGCGATAACGATTATCCAGAGCAAAGGATTTCCCTCGAAGAGGCATTGGCTGCTATTGCTGATCTCCTAGAGAATGCAAAGGCGATGCCCCTTTCTGCCTCAGTGCTGGTCCAGAGGGATGAACTACTGTTCCTTGTGGATGCTGCCCTTGAAGCGATCCCCAGGGAGATTAGGCAAGCTCAGATGGTGTTGCGCGAGCGGCATGAGATTGCAGAGAAGGCTCATTTTGAAGCCGATGAGATTATTCAAGCAGCAACTTCCAAAGCCGAACGACTGGTCTCACGAACTGAAATTGTACGTCAAGCTAATCAGACAGCAGCCCGCATGATACAAGATGCAAAAGAGGAGGCAGCAAGGTTGAAGTATGCTGCTGAGGATTTTGTTGATCAGAAATTGGCTGGGTTTGAGATTGCTTTGGAATCTATAGCAAAATCAGTTAAAGCTGGCAGGGCAAAGTTGGCTTCGCAATTGGGCCAGTCTTTTGATCCAAAGGATCCTCTAGGGGAGTTGGAGTTGGAAGATGATGTCGAAGACAACCAATCATTTTTTGACCAGGATTATCGATGAATACTAAGCACGCATTTTCGCTGGGGGTAACCCATATAAGCAAAGATCCAGGTTCCACGTTGAGTTTTGATCTGGTCGGATATATTGATGACCTTAAGGTGGGTTCATCCTATGTGGGCCGAAATACCGAGATTGAGGTTTCAGGAATTGCTGAAGCGGTACATGGGGGAATTTTGATATCAGGTCACATAGTGACTAGCTGGGGTGGGGAGTGCAGACGTTGTCTTGAGGACGCTTCCGGAAGGATAGACGTGTCTGTCAGAGAACTCTTTGAAAGGCAGGATAAGGATTCAGGTCCAAGTCTCGATACCGATACATATCGATACGTTGGCGAGGTTCTGGATCTACGGGATATGGTCAAGGATCAGGTGCTGTTGGAACTCCCTATTGCACCTCTATGTAAAACTGAATGTCGCGGCCTTTGCGTACATTGCGGGGTGAATTTAAACCAGGCTCAATGTGACTGCGAATTGTCGATCAGGGATCCGAGGTGGAATGTTCTTGACGCTTTATTGGATAAAGACCGATAGGATATAACTCTGAATTTTGCTTATTATGTAAACCGGTTTTAATCGGCCTGCATAAGGTTGATTACACCTAAACTGTGCTGGTTAATTTGTAAAAATAATTTGGATTTTTGAGAGCGAGTAAAAATGGCTGTTCCTAAGAGGAAAACTTCCAAGGCGAAGACCAGGTCTAAAAGAGCTTCCGCCTGGTCGCTAAAGCTTCCGGCGCGCAGTGTCTGCCCTCAATGCAATGCGTCGAAGCAACCTCATGTTGTCTGTCCGGCATGTGGATGGTACCACGGCCGTCAGGCAGTTGAAGTAGGCTAATCGTGCTCCCTATTGCGCTCGACGTGGAGGGTGGAGATAACGCTCCAGGGGTTGTTATCGAAGGTGCTCGCAGGGCTCGTGACGAGCTGGGAGTTCCAATCCTTATGGTTGGACGATCAGAGACCCTGGCTAGCCTAGGAGATTTTGAGCAATTTGAGGTGACCGAAGTCATTGCAATGGACGAAGATCCTGCCTCATCGGTCCGCTCTAAGCGTGATTCTTCTTTAGTCAGATGCGCTGAGTTGGTTAGAGATAAGCGTGCCTCAGCTACTATTTCTGCAGGGAATACTGGAGCTGCCATGGCGTCAGCGTTGCTAAAAATGGGAAGATTGCACGGTGTGGCCCGTCCTGCTATCGCCACTACTATTCCAGTGCCGGGCTCAACTCCCACGGTTCTTTTGGATTCTGGGGCAAATTCTGAATGCCTTCCCTCCTGGTTAGTCCAATTCGGCCAAATGGGGGCTGTGTTTTCCAGGGAGGCTTTTGATATTCCTGATCCCAAGGTCGGGATCATGTCGATAGGTGAAGAAAAGTCGAAAGGAAATTCCTTAGTCAAAGAGGCACATCAACTTCTGGAAAAAGCACCGGGAATCAATTTCATTGGCAACGTGGAAGGCCGTGACGTAATGTCGAGTAGCGTCGACGTCGTAGTGACCGATGGCTTTACTGGCAATGTGGTGCTAAAGACTTTAGAGGGCGCTGTAAAGGCTATGGGTAAAGCTGTAGTTGATGCACTGAAGCGGGGAGATGACGGTAACAACGTATTTGAGTTGTCCATACCGAAGTTGCTCGGCCTGTGGTCTGAACTTGACCCAGACTCCTACGGAGGGGCAATGCTGCTTGGAGTTAACGGCGTAAGTGTGATATCTCACGGCTCATCGTCATCTAATGCAATTTTCCATGCAATTCGAACCACTTCTGTTTTAGTGGAACATGGTTTGATCGACAAGCTAGCTGGGGCGTTGATCCCAGCACAATAGGTTGTGCCGAAGTTGTGCAATTACATCGATCTGATGCGGTCGAGTCAGATTAGCTTGTTGCTCAGATATGAAATTATTAGCAAATAGTCCTTAGTCGAAAGTCTGGAGTTCAATTGGACCGAAGTCAAGTTTTTGAAATTATTCGTGATCATCTGGCGGATATATTAGAGATAGATCCGTCCCGGATTAGCGAAACCAGTTCATTTACTGAGGATCTCAATGCCGATTCTCTTGCTTTGATTGAATTAGTTGAAGCTATTGAAGAAGAATTTTCTTCCCAGGGTAACCAATTCCGAATTGAAGATGAAGATCTTGAAGAGTTGAAGACGGTCCGTGACTCAGTTGACTATGTGGTGGAGAAACTCAATCTGGAGACTTGAGGGCAGTTATGTGTCAAGCCTGTTTGAGCTTAGCCAACGCCATAACGTTTTCTATAAATGCAAAAGCCTAAGTGGAGGTTGTTCGGCTGTTTAATGCGTATTTAGAAACACTTGGTCTTTCTGGTCTGACCGGAGATGGTTTGCAGCGTGCTTTGACACACAGGTCTTATTGCGCAGAGCATCCAGGGGTGGAGTCTAACGAACGACTTGAATTCTTGGGCGATTCAATTTTGGGAGCCGTGGTTGGAAAATATGTTTTTGATAGGTTTCCCTCGTTTGAAGAAGGTCAACTCACTAAGTTGCGAGCGTCAGTGGTAAGCACTGAAAATTTGTCTAAAGTGTCTCGTGAGTTAGGCCTTGGTGAGCTGCTCCGTCTCGGTAGAGGCGAGGAACTGTCCGGAGGAAGAGAGAAGAATTCAATTTTGGCTGACGCCTTTGAGGCTGTGGTTGGCGAAATATATTTAGAGTTCGGCTTTAGTGCGGCCGAGCAGTTCGTGGTAAAAGTATTAGCTCCAAAGATTGAGCTCAATTCTCAAGGCCCTGGACACTTTGACTATAAATCCCGTTTGCAGGAGTACCTGGCACGTAACTCAATGAAGCCCCCGGTTTATGAGTTGAATTGGAGTGGCCCGGATCATTTGAGAAGCTTTGAAGCCGTGGTCTTGAGCGACGGGGTAGTTCTTGGAGCGGGGATTGGCAGCTCAAAAAAGCTGGCTGAGCAACAGGCTGCCCAAACCGCGCTGGAAATGTTATCTGGCACTGAACTCGATGGGGACTCCTAGGAAACGCCCAATGCCGGAATTGCCTGAAATTGAGACACTTAGGAGAGATCTTTGTGGTTCTATTCTGAATAAGCAGATTGATTTAGTGGTCGTCACCTCTCCCAGATCAATTCGCCATCATCGTGAAGTGAGCCAGTTCGTTAACCCGTTGTTGAACGGGCGGATTGAAGACGTGCTCCGTAAGGGCAAATACCTGATATTTGTAGTGATAAAGGATTCAGCTACCATATCATTGGTCGCTCACATGGGAATGAGTGGACAGCTTCAGGTTGTCGAAGTTGGCGCACCCCTTGCAAAGCATTCCCATATTGAGATCGGATTTACCGACGGTTTAAGGCTAGTATTTGTTGACCCCAGAACCTTTGGGCAGATGTATGTGGATAAGCTTGGAGAGGCTGATGTTCCGCCATCACTTACCAAGCTAGGACCTGATCCTTTAGTCGATCCAGAAGAAATACTGGAGTCATTGAAAGGATTCCGAAGAAGCTCCATAGGAGTGAAATGGTTGCTGCTGGATCAATCGAAGATTTGCGGCATAGGAAATATGTATGCCGATGAAATCCTATTTCGATCCAGGATTAGATTTGATAGACCCGGGAAATCTCTGGATGATTTATCTCTGGAAAATATTCGAAATAGTATCACAATGGTGCTAGGTGAGGCTATTCTCGCCAGAGGTTCGACGCTGAAAGATCTCCAATATAGAGATCTTTACGGTCGGACTGGCCAATTCCAAAACTCACACTATGTATACGGGCGTGAAGGACAGCCTTGCCGAATATGCAGCGGGAAAATAGTCAGAATATTTTCCAAAGGACGTTCTTCGTTCTTTTGTGATATCTGTCAGAAGTAATATATGGCTAGTCTGTTTTTGCCGCAGCTGAAGTTTGTATCGGTCCGATAAGGAGATTCTGGGTGTATTTGCGTTCCCTAGTCATTAAAGGATTCAAGTCATTCGCGGATCCGGTGACAATAGATCTTTCTCCAGGTGTTTCCGTAATTGTTGGCCCTAACGGTTCGGGGAAATCCAACATCGTGGACGCAATTGCGTGGGTCCTGGGAGCTCAGGGACCAAAGATGGTGCGTTCTGCCAAAATGGATGAGGTGATATTTGCCGGAACAGCTAAACGGGGCGCTTTGGGTCGGGCAGAGGTTTCAATTGTGATTGACAATTCTGACCAAAAGGTAAAGCTGGATCTAGCTGAAATTACCATCACTCGAACTCTGTTTCGATCAGGTGAAAGTGAATACGCCCTAAATGGAAATGCCTGCCGACTGATCGATCTTCAGGAGCTTTTATCTGACGCAGGAGTGGGAAGACAGCAGCACGTGATCATATCGCAAGGGCAGCTGGATACCATCTTGAATGCCAGGCCTGAAGAGCGGAGGGCCGTCATTGAGGACGCGGCAGGTATAACCAAGTTCAAGAGAAGAAGGGAGCGGACCGAACGACGATTGGATGCCATAGAGGGCGACCTGGTGAGAGCATCAGATTTGGTTCAGGAAGTTCGACGGCAGATGAGGCCCTTGGCCCAGCAAGCGCAGAAGGCCAAAAGGCAACTGGAGCTTCGGGACCGCATATCGCTTCTGAAGCGTTACATAGCTGGCGCAGAGTACAAATCCCTGACGCTTGCTGCAGAAGCATTATCGAAAGATCAGACCGACCATGAAGTGGCTTTGTTGGAAATTCAAAATTCCATGTCTCAGGTCAATTCTGTTTTAGCTGATCTTGAAGGTCGTCAGACTGGAACTATTGGTGATGGCCTGGTGGATATGATCTCAAGTTCTGAGACTTTGGTTGAACGATATAAGTCGGTAATGGAGTTGGCTCAGCAAAAGATCCAAGTTAACAGACAAAGGATTGAATCATCGGATCGGACTGGGATTGTTGAGTCTCTTGTCAATGAACAAAAGAGCCTAATAGCCGAGTTGGCCCAGATTGAGCAGGATATTGTGGATTTGGGGCCCAAGCTGGCGCTTCTTGAGAGTGAGGAGTCGGAGCTTTCTGAAGTTCAAGTAGGTCAGATTTCTGAGAGAATACAGGAGTTGTCCCAAAAAATAAATGAGGCTAATTCTACTAAGGCAATACTACTTTCGCGGCAAAGCTCGAGCAGGGAAACCCTGAACCGGGTTAATCAGCAGAATCAGGCATTAAAGTCCCGGAAATCCCGATTGCAGGATCAGCTCGAAGCTAAAACTAGCGAGCTCATCGAAGTTGAGGCCAGAATAGGTTCAATTACCGCGGAATATGAGTTACTAGAGAAAAAGTCGGTTGAGCTGAACGCCCGGAAAAAAGGGCTTGAAGAACAACTTAAAGCTAGAGAAAACTCCCATTCCGAACTTGGACTTGAAGTTAGTTCACTGGTGGCAAAAGTAGCAGCCTTCCAGGCAGCCATCGAAGAAGGCAGGTCAAGGACTCAGGCCCAGGCGCTGAAGGAAATCAAGGGTTGCCTAGGGGCTCTGGTTGATTTGATCGAAGTCGAAGACGGCTATGAGCGTGCATTTGCTGCCAGCGTTAAAGACCTTACCGAGGCTGTACTTGCTCGTGACACTGAGGCAGCAATAGCGGGCTTAAAAGAGCTTGTTTCAGAAAGCTTGGACGGTTCCGTGGTGGCCTTATCTTCGGTTTCTTACGAGTCTTCTTATATTGACTATATTGACTCTGACAAGGTAAAACCGATGAGACCGGTTGTTAAGACCAGAGACTCATATTTGGCTGAATTTATGGATAAAGTTCTTAGTAATACCTATGTGGTTACAGGCTCAATCGATGAAGCAATAGATCTTTATCGAAAGTTTCCCGGGTTGGTATTTGTTACTCCCCAGGGAGAACGGCTTTCAAGTGACGGATTCAGAACTGCCTCTCGACCTATGAAGGCCACCGGACTTGCGCTGGATCGAGCAAGAATTGACCTGCAGCAGCTGGAAGTCACTTTGTCAAGGTCTGAAGATGAACTTTCGAGTCTCACTAAAGAGTTTAAAGCACATTCTCAGCTTGCTGCTCAGGTGGACTTACAGCTCGCTAACCTCAAGACAGAACTGAACCGATTAGAGGCGCTGCCCGAGCGTCTTAGAAGTGATATAAAAATGGGACAAGATGAGCTGGCAAACCTCGACCTTGAACAGCAGGATCTGATCGTCCGTGAATCGAAGTCATTGGAAGAGTTGGATTCATGCCTGCCCGAATTGGAGCAACTCACTGTAGGTCTAGCTGAGCTAGAAAAGGAGATGGCGGACTGTCGGGGCAGGGTGAATCAGATCCATTTAAGCAGGCGGGATTTCGATTCGAGAAAGTCTGGTTTAGAGATAGAAGCTGTCAGACTAGAGCAGAGGCGACTCGGCCTCCAGAGAACGCTTGACTCTTTAAATCAGAGGCTCTCTAAAGAACTCGAGCTGGATGCGGCTATGAAGCAAGAACGGGAAATACTTGAACGTGAATTGATTGGTTTGAAATACCTGGTATTAATTGCAGGCGAGGGTCAGCAAACGGCAGCAGCCATTTCCAGCTCCTTGAAAGGGGAGCGCTCCAGATTATTGACTGAGGCCCAGCATAGGCTCGATCAGCTTGCTGAGGCGAGATCAAGGAGATCACGTCTGGAAAAGGATCTGGAGCTGAAAAGAGAGTCAATGCAGTTGATGGCGATCAGGAAATCCGAAGCCAAAATTCGAATGGAGACTTTGGGAGAAAGAATTCGGCGGGAGTTGGGCATCGAGGTAGAAATAGCAATCTCCACCCCTATACCTGAAGGTATAAATCCAACTCAGGCAGAGTCAATTCTTTCCTCCCTTGAGGCCGAACTCGCTGGTCTTGGTGCAGTGAATGAGTTAGCAGAGATTGAATTGTCTGAGTTGACCGAACGGTCCCAATTTCTTGAGTCACAACTGGAAGATGTCAAAGCGTCCAGGCGTGAACTGGTAAAAGTAATTCGCGCGATTGACAGTGAAATGCTGACAGTATTTGAGCAAGCTTTTAGCGACGTCTCCACAAAGTTTGCAGCCTTGTTTGAAGGACTTTTCCCGGGAGGAAGAGGCTCAATCGTCCTTTCCGACCCCCTTAACCCCTTGGAGTCGGGACTGGAAATCGAGGTTAGCCTGCCAGGTAAAAGAGTGAAGCGTCTGTCTTTACTGTCAGGTGGAGAGAGATCGTTAGTTGCGCTTGCTTTTCTGTTTGCAATCTTTGAATCCCGGCCATCGCCGTTCTATATTCTGGATGAGGTTGAAGCGGCTCTAGATGACATCAACCTTAATAGGTTTCTTCGTCTTATTGCCTCATTTGGCAAACGTGCGCAGCTATTAGTAATTTCACACCAGAAGCGGACTATGGAAGTAGCTGACCTACTCTACGGTGTTACGATGCAGGAGGGCGGTTCGACCAAAGTTGTGGCCCAGCGCATTTCCAGACAGCTTAGCGAAATAGGGTGATTACAAATACGTCGGGTTTGCTCCTCGGTGTTGTCTAGGCTGACTTAGCGATGATACCTGTACTTGCTGCTGTAATTGTTTTAGTGATAATTGGATCTACTTTTTTCTTGCGTGCCCGCAGGTCAAAGCTTCCTCAACTTCCAAAGACTCCTGAAAAATCTGTAGCTGAAACAGTTTCGGCTGACTCAAGTCTGGATATGGTTTCAGACAGGTTGGATGAGGCTCAAGCCGAACCTGGTGATTTGGTACGCGGCACCATCAAATCAAGGTCCGTCTTTTCCAACATAATTGGCAAAATTCGTAAGAGTAGTTCCTTGGACCAGCAGCTATGGGATGAACTTGAAGATACCCTTTTGCTAAGTGATCTAGGACTTTCTCTAACGGAAAGGGTAATCGAGGGAGCCAAAGCTGCTGTTGCCAAGAGTCAGAAGACTGACGGTGCTGCCATCATTGACGCCATACGTGAGCAGTTGAGGCTACTCTTTGTCGACGCTGAGCGCGAGCTAATTTATTCTGGAGTAACACCGACAGTATGGTTGATTGTCGGCGTGAACGGTGTGGGTAAGACGACATCGATAGGAAAATTGTCTTCCTTGGCCGCCGCTGATGGGAAAAAGGTAATTCTTGCAGCAGGCGATACTTTTAGGGCCGCTGCTGCGGACCAACTGCAGGGTTGGGCTGAACGTACCAGCTCGGATATCGTGCGGTCAGTTCCTGGAGCCGATCCATCCTCAGTTGTTTTTGACGCAATTCAAAAGGCTGCCTCGCGAAATTATGATTTGGTGATAGCGGACACCGCAGGCCGTCTGCATACAAAGTTCAACCTTATGGAGGAGCTCAAAAAGCTGAGGAGAATTGCTGATAAAGAACCAGGTCATTTATGTGAAGTTTTGCTGGTGCTTGATGCAACCACTGGACAGAATGGATTGATCCAAGCTCGGGAGTTCACGCAGGCCGCAAATTTGACCGGTGTCATCCTCACGAAGTTAGACGGTTCGGCTAAGGGCGGCATAGCTTTGGCGGTTGAAGCCGAATTAGGGGTTCCTATAAAATTGGTAGGAGTTGGGGAACGAGCTAGAGATCTGATCCCATTTGATCCAGAAGAGTTTATTAGCCTGTTGCTTGACGTTGACCAAGATGGCGTCGCAGGAAAGTTGGCTGGAGATAATTAATGTTTGATAGTCTAACGGATCGTTTTGACGATATTTTTTCAAGGTTACGCAAGAAGGGACGTCTAAGCGAAGCAGAAGTCGATGCCGTACTCCGAGAGATCAGAGCAGCGCTCATAGAAGCTGACGTCAATGTCGGTGTTGTCAGAACCTTGGTGGAAAGGATCCGGCAGGAAACCGTTGGCGAGGATCTTCAAAGGAGTTTGTCTCCGTCACAACACGTGATAAAAGCGGTAAACGCTGAGCTCACAAAAGTCCTTGGCGGGGAAAGTCTTAAGATCACCTATGCCAGCAGGCCACCAACCATTGTTCTAATGGCCGGGTTACAAGGTGTGGGAAAGACCACAGCTGCCGCAAAGTTGGCTCTCTGGTTTAGACACCAAGGGCGAAGTCCATTGCTGGTTGGCGCAGACCTTCAACGGCCTGCTGCTGTTGAGCAGCTCGGAGTTTTGGCCGGCCAGGCCGGGGTGGATATATTCTCACTGCCGGGCGATCCTGTTACTACCGCAATTGCAGGCGTGGAAGAGGCCCGAAGGCTGGGGCGTGATGTCGTGATTGTTGACACCGCTGGAAGGTTGTCAATAGACGAAGAGTTAATGCAGGAAGTGGAAAAAATTTCCTCTTCGATACAGCCTAACTACACTTTCCTAGTTGTTGATGCAATGGTTGGTCAAGATGCTGTAAATTCAGCAAAGTCTTTCAATGAGCGGCTTAGCCTCAGCGGGGTGATCCTTACCAAGTTGGATGGTGACTCTCGTGGCGGGGCCGCACTTTCTGTACGTCACGTGGTAGGCAAGCCAATTGCTTTTGCTTCAACTGGCGAGAAACTGGCTGACTTCGATATTTTTTATCCCGACCGCATGGCAAATCGTATTCTTGGTATGGGGGATGTCCTAAGCCTGATAGAGCAGGCAGAGCGCACTCTGGATAAGGAAGTAACTGAAAAGGGCGCGAAAAAGTTACGCGGTGGGAAATTTGATCTTGAAGACTTTCTCGAGCAAATGCAGCAGGTTAAAAAGATGGGTCCACTCAAGGGTGTCCTTTCGATGCTGCCTGGAGTGCCAAAAGAGATTAGAAATGCGGATATAGACGAGAGAGAACTGGCAAAAGTAGAGGCAATAATCTCCTCTATGACCAGGAAAGAACGAGCCAATCCGGAGATGATAGACGGTTCACGACGGTTGAGGATTGCAAACGGCTCAGGTACATCAACAGCTGCAGTTGGCACTTTGTTGAAACAGTTTAAAGACATGCAAAAAATGATGAGATCGATGGGGGTGGGAGGACCATCACCCACTAAGAAGGCCCCCAACAGAGCAAATAACAAAAAAAAGAAGAGGCGCTAACTACAATGTCATGGACAAATTCTTGAGACGCAGTTTGCTGGATGCGCATTAGTTTGGCTAAAGAGAGCTTAGACTATAGCGGCTAGTGACTGATGCTAAGTTGGATTATGATGGTTCAGTCCTTATAGGTTTTGGAAAAAGAAGGAGTAGTTAGTGGCGGTAAAGCTACGTTTAGTTAGAATGGGAAAGAAAAAGCAGCCTACTTACCGGATCATTGCTGCTGATTCTCGTTCGCCCAGGGATGGAAGATTTATTGAAATTTTGGGTCATTACGATCCAAAGCATGAAGAATCGAAAATCGTTGTTAATAACGATGCGGTGGTGAAATGGCTGAAAGTCGGAGCACAGCCTACTGAGACCGTGAGCAAGTTGATAAAGATTTCTGGTGCCTGGGATCAGTTCCAGGCAAAGGCGGCTGAATAATAAGTGAGTACAACTGAGCCATTGGATCACAAGGATTCCGAAGACACTGAAGAAGAATTGGCAGTGTCGGTTCTAAGGTATCTTGCGTCCCAGGTGGTCGATGACGTTGAGGCTATCACAATAGGACGTGAGATTACTGACGACGGCAAGCTCCATCTCACACTCCAGGTTGCTGATGACGACATGGGCAAGGTTATTGGTCGCAAGGGCAGGGTAGCTTACTCAATTCGCACAATTGTCAGGGCAGCTGGTGCGAGAGAGGGTCTTGACGCATCGGTCGAGATCGTTGAACGATAAGGACAAGTCACACCCCAGTGCCAGCAAAGCTATTGCAGGTAGGTTACATAAGTAAGGCTCATGGCATAAAAGGTGAGGTGATGGTCACCTTAGAGACCAATATCACCAGTAGGGTATCGCCAGGGTCGGTCCTTGTTTGCGAAGATAGTGCTATGACTGTTATAACATCCAAAGCGCACAAGGGAAAATGGATAGTCCAATTTCGAGGGGTAACGACACGTAACCTGGCTGAATCGCTTAAGGGAAAGAAGCTTTTTGCCTCGCCAATTGAAGATGCCTCTCAACTATGGGTAGATCATCTGATCGGTCTTGAGGTTGTTGACCAGAATAATAATAGCCTCGGCCGAGTCGCGTTTTTGGAAGCCAATCCAGCTTCGGATCTTTTGGTATTGGAATCTGGTCATTTGATTCCGCTTGTTTTTATAAACGATTCACCTGAAACAGTTTTTCAAAAGGGTGTAATTGAGGTTACGCTTCCTGAAGGTTTGCTTGAGAGCGAGTTCTAGATGCGGATCAGCGTCATTTCGCTCTTTCCAGAGATGATTGAAGACTATATATCGAAGTCGGTTCTAGCAAGGGCTTTGAACCGGGGAATATTTAAACTGACTCTTTCAAATCCGAGGGACTATGCAACCGACCTCCATAAGAGCGTCGATGATGCTCCTTTTGGTGGTGGTCCAGGAATGGTGATGATGTGTCAACCAATTTTTGACTTGATTGAGGATCTGCATCCGCCACGACCCGTGATTGCACTAACGCCTTCAGGCCGAAGTTACACCCATCAGCAGGCATTGGAGTTATCTAAATTGGACGGTTTCACACTGCTTTGCGGGCGCTATGAGGGTTTTGACAATCGAATATTGGAGAGCCTGGTTGACTTTGAGATCTCTATTGGAGATTTCGTCCTTGCAGGAGGTGAATTGGCGGCTCTAGCCATCATTGAGAGCTGCCTCCGTCTAGTGCCGGGAGTGTTAGGAAATAAGGAATCCTCCTTACAGGAGAGTTTTGCTGACGGACTTTTAGAATATCCCCATTACACTAGACCGGCGAGCTTTAATGGGATGAATGTCCCAGAGGTACTGTTGTCTGGCAATCACTCTTTGATTTCTGAATGGCGTATGGCTGCAGCACTTTTCAAGACCTTGAAAAACAGGCCGGATTTGATTGCTGCTAGAGGTGGCCTCAGCAAAGAGGATGAGCGGATTCTTGCCAAGCACGGTTATTCTTATAAAGTCTCTGAATGATTTTAAGGAGTTCGAGGAAAAATGAAGCCCACAGACTTAGTAGATAGGGATAGTCTTAGAGATGACGTTCCCGCTTTTGGACCCGGTGACACCTTAAAAGTTCACGTCAGGGTGGTAGAAGGGTCTCGGGAGAGAGTCCAGATATTTCAGGGTGCGGTCATCCGTAAGTCTGGTTCGGGCCTCCAGGAAACCTTTACAGTTCGGAAAGTTTCTTTTGGAGTTGGCGTAGAGAGAATATTCCCTATTCACTCTCCGATTATTTCCAAAATCGAAGTGGTTACTCGCGGTGACGTCCGAAGAGCAAAATTGTATTATTTGAGAGATCGATTCGGAAAAGCAGCGAAGATCAAAGAAAAGCGCTAAATATTTATTTAGTGTTATTTATTTCTTGTGTTAAGCGTGAAGCGGGGTGGTGGGGATTAGATCCCGCCACCCCGCTTGTTGTTAAAAGATTGGAGAGAACATATGAGCTCTGAAGATCTGGAAAATTACGAAACCGAGATCGAACTAGCTTTGTATCAGGAGTATCGTGCCGTTCTGCCAATGTTTCAGTATGTGGTTGAAACCGAGAGGCGTTTCTACTTGACTAATGAGGTCAAAGTGACTCCGGTTGAAGGAAACGGCTCTACCTATTTTCAGGTTGAATTGAAAGATGCCTGGGTTTGGGATATGTATCGGCCAGTTCGCTTCGTGGAGAATGTCAAAGTAGTTACATTTCGTGACGTCAACGTCGAGAAATTATCAGTACAGCCGGAACTGTGATGTTGGCCGTAAGTTGTATTGGGCTGTAAATTAGTGGCTTGATGGTTTACCTATTTGGATGACGTATTTTGTCGAGCTGCAACGAGAGCCACAGTTTGTAGAGCCGGGCTATCATCGACTTCTAAGCTATCACGGGCATTGCTGGTGGTCAGATTCGGTCTATATCCTCTTATTTGGCTTTTGCTGTTTTTAAAGTAGCGGGTATGCCATGTCTTAAAAGGGACTGTCTATTTGTGGGATTTCTTGTTTTGGGCGGGAATTCTGTTTTGGCGGCGCACCCAACAGTAGGAGTGCCAGTGCCTTCGAAGATCCGGTGCTTCTTTTGGCACGACGACAAGATGTGATGAACCTTGCGTAATGACATCATTGCACTCAGGACAGATATATATTTTTAGCGCTTGGTAAGGTTGTATTGCCCTTATCGAGGCAGGATATCCGGTAAGCGGATCAGTTTCTTCAGATTCAGTGGCAGTTTGCCATTTTGGTTCGATTTCAATCGCTGGACGTCGCTTCTTTGCATTTTTGTTGCGCTTTTTGCCCATTAGTTAAGCTTCTTCCTGGTAGCTTGTCCTAGCCTACTTAGCTTAGTGTGGATGTGTTTAAACGTTTATCAGGTTGCGGGGCATAGGTAGGAGGCTATGGCAGTCGCTGCTATCTTTGGTAGTGGGAATTTGCAGGTTGGCCGTAATGATTGATCATTTGATGTTCGTTAGTCTGGCCAAGGAAGGTTGGGAGAATCTGTGAGTATCGAAGTTGTTATAGAGATTTCAAAGGGCTCAAAAAACAAATACGAGGTTGATCACGACAGTGGACAGGTTTGGTTGGATCGTACCCTGTTCACACCGATGGGATACCCTACCGAGTACGGTTTTATCGAGGGAACATTGGGCGAAGATGGTGACCCATTAGATGCCTTGGTGCTTTTGGACCAGCCGACTTTTCCAGGATGTCATATCAAGGTTAGAACTGTTGGGGCATTCATCATGAGTGATGAAGCCGGTCGTGACGTAAAACTTTTGTGCGTGCAGGAGAAAGATCCTCGATGGAGCTATATTCAAGATATCGAAGATGTTTCTCAGCACATAAAGGATGAGATTACCCACTTTTTTTCTCACTATAAGGACCTGGAGCCGGGAAAGCACGTAAATGTTGAGGGGTGGCGGAATAAAACCGAGGCTGAGAAGGAACTCAATTCTTCGGTTTTGCGGCTTAGCCAGTCTCATTAGAGCATAAAGTTGGCTCTTCCTGGATTCACTGTCTTTTTAGTGTAAGTGTCAAGGAGTGGCTAGAATATAGATATGGATAAAAAGTTAGAGGACTCAACAGCTGCTATTAGTGATGAAGTACGTGTTGATCGGCGTAGGGATTTAGAAGCGCTGATTGAGATGATGCGGCCAGCAGTGCAATCAGACGGCGGGGACTTAGTGCTGGTATCTGCTGACGTTGAGTCAGGCGTGGTAGAAGTTATGCTGCAGGGTTCATGCTCATCCTGCGCGATCTCTGCAACTACCTTAAAGGCTGGTGTTGAACGAATTCTAAAGGGCAGACTTTCATGGGTTACTGAAGTTAAAGGTGATCTGGATGAATCTGTCGATTTGGAAGAATCAATATCGATGGGTCGGGGAGGATACGTGCCCAAATATTGATCGTCGACATGAAGATTCTGTCTTTTTCGAACCCCTTCTGAAAGGAAGGGGAGGACGGTGAACAGAACTGTTATAATCCGATTGAAAGATTTTTATTTCATAGAGCCAGGTTCGCTATTTAGTTTACCCTTATCTCGTGGTAGAGGACAATAAACCCTGACCAAACTATATTTCTGAGGGGAATAGTGGAATAATAGGTTGGACTGCGAGGCGTAGGATTAAAGTTTGACGAACGAATTGTGTTTCCTATCGATTGGGATTTAATTTAGATGCGGGTTTTCTCGAAGCTGGTTCTAACCATCATCTTTGGTGGTCTTCTGTTGGGTGCGGGTTCGATACTCCTTATCCCGGCATTTTCAAATTTGAGCTTGTTTAGCGAACCAGGCACTCTTTCAACTCCGGTAAAGCTAAGGTCTCTCGCTCTTCCCTCTGAGTTTTATGATTCACAGGGAAAATTACTTTATGTAATGCAGAGCAGTGGTTTTAGGATTCCTGTTACTTTATCTCAAGTGCCACAAAATGTTTTGAACGCAGTGCTCGACGTAGAGGATCATACATACTATCTGCATGGGGCGATTGACCTTAAGTCGATTACCAGGGCCCTGTACGCTGACGTTTCAGGCGGAACGATTCTGGAAGGTGGCTCTACTATCACTCAACAGCTTGTAAAAAACACCATTCTGACTCCTCAGCGTACTTTGGGTAGGAAAATATTGGAAGCGATCTATTCATATCGGATTGAAGGCCAATTTACTAAAAATCAGATTCTGGATCGCTATCTTAATACGGTGTACTTTGGTGATGGTGCTTATGGAATAGGCGCAGCTGCAAAGACATATTTCAATTTGAAAGTAGACCAACTGAGCACAGTGCAAGCAGCTTTGCTTGCAATATTAATTGAGGATCCGTCGGGAAATGATCCTTTTCTCCACCCGGCCAATGCTCTTGCGCGAAGAAATGTTGCCTTGGACCAGATGGTTCAATATCACGACCTGTCCCAGGCCCAGGCCAACAAGGACAAATTAGCGCCCCTTCCCACGGTTTCATATAGACCTAAGGTGGGTGCGCCTTCTTCATTTGTTCAAGAGGTAATTGATCGAATATTGACCGAACCTAAATATTCGGTGTTGGGGAGTACCCAGGCGGAGCGGCTTAAGGCTCTTAATCAGGATGGACTCAAGATTTACACTACCTTAAACTCAAAGTATGAGTCATATGCGAAATCCTCGATAAAGCAAATAATGCCCAATACTAATGGAAAATTTACCTCGGCCTTGGTCAGTATGGATCCTAAAACCGGGGCGGTCGAAGCTATGGTATCCGGTAATCCGCATCCCGGTTATGGTGGATTTAATGTCGTAACCGGCCGGGGGGGCACGGGAAGGCAGGCAGGCTCTTCTTTCAAGCCAATAGTGCTGGCAGCTCTGCTCCAACAAGGCTATAGCCCCAGTGACATTATCGACGGAACGGGTCCTTGTGAATTTGTTATTCCTGGGATTAAGCCGTCCCCATATATTGTTCATAATGCAGAGCCAGGCTATGGATTGATGACCATAACAAAGGCAACCGCTGATTCAGTGAACTGTGCTTATGTGCGATTAGGTGTGAACTTAGGCGATCAAAACATCGTAAATATGGCTCATATCATGGGTGTCAAAAGCCCGCTTACCCCAGTGCCTTCGTTGGCAATCGGTTCCGAGGACATTACTCCACTTGAAATGGCGGAGGTCTATTCGGTACTTGCGGATAAAGGGATTCGCCACACTCCATATTTTGTTTCCAAGGTGACAGATCCAACTGGCAAAACACTAGTTGCAACCAAACCGATCGGAATTCGAGTGCTTTCGGCGCAAAATGTAGCAGTTGAAGACCAGGTGATGGAGCAGGTTGTTTTGAACGGTACCGGTACAGCGGCAGCGCTTCCTGGTAGGGAAGTGGCGGGTAAAACCGGTACAACCGACAATTATACAGATGCGTGGTTTAATGGTTTCACGCCTCAGCTGGAAACAGCCGTATGGATGGGCGATCCAGCCGGATCGGTTCCGATGTTTGACGTGGGTGGGATCCAAGTATATGGAGGGACTTATCCAACTAGGATTTGGCATTCGTTCATGAGTCAAGCTTTGGCAGGTCAGCCAGTGGTTGATTTTCCAAAGCCTAACCCGGCTCTTATTCCGCCAGGGAGGTTCATCGTTCCAATTGACTCACCTGGGGCGATCACTACGCCACCCGCTTCATTTAATACAAATCCTGGTGCTACCACCACCACTACGACTTCTTCGACAAGCTCGGGATCGCCAACAACAACCTCAACAACAACGCCAAGTTCTACCACTAGTACATCTGCAGCCAAGCCAAGCCCTGCAACTCCCCCGCCGGCAGCTATAGGTCCGTCTGTAGGTCCGTAGAGTAATTGATTGAAGTGGCAGCGCAAGAATATGAGTAATTTTATCGAAAAGTGGGAGGGCTAGAGTGAATAGATCATCGATAGAGTCCTTAATTCCCATTCAGGAGTTGGATTCAAAAGTGAACCGGTTGAGGAGTGCCATATCTAATTTAGATGAGGTGTCCGGGCTCAAGGATGTAAAGACTCAGTTCAATTCTTTGAGGTTAGCGTACAAGACCCTCAAGGACGAATTTGGCCAGCTCCAGGCCAGACATGCTGCACTTGAAGAGCAATCCAAATCCTTGCTGGTTAAAGTCAGGAATATGAAAGCTCAGGAGTCAAGCGGGGCTATTTCGCATCGTGACATTGCTATGACAGAAACAGAAATATCCAAGCTAGACGCACAGCGGTCTTCACTTGAAGATGAGGAACTGGAAATCCTTGCCGATATGGAGAATAAAGAGGCCAAGTTGGCTGAGCTGGAGGTTTCTTTAGGTGACCTTTCTTCAAAAGCGAAGGAACTATCTGCTAAAAATGACTTAGAGGTTAACTCGATGAGTGCCGAGATGGACGAACTGTTGAAATCCAGGTCTGAGTTAATTCAGAGTGTCGATCCGAAGCTTTTGGCGATGTATGACACTATTCAGCCAAGGGTTGGAGCAATGCCAGTGGCAAGAATTGAAAACTCTACCTGCCAGGGTTGTAAAGTAAGGATGTCGGCAAGTGAGATCGAGTCGATCAAAAAGCTTCTTTCGTCAGAGTTTTCAAGTCCAGCGACCTGCGAGCAATGCGGCAGGATACTGCTTGTCTGAACAGGTATACGAAGTTGCATTAGCAGACATTAGAAATTACATTCAAATTATTGTCGAGCCGGCCTATAGGCGGGGTTCTGTCCGGTAGAAATCTACCTGTGTGACCATCCATCTATGCGGCCTACCAGGAGTTTGTCTTTTCGACGGACGGGCAATCATAACTCCATTTGGCCTTGCTCCAGGCGGGGTTTGCCAAGCCATGAGAGTCACCTCTCATGCTGGTGCGCTCTTACCGCACCGTTTCACCATCACCATAAATCGGCTGTCTGTTTTCTGTGGCACTTTCCTGCAGGTCGCCCTGACTGGCTGTTAGCCAGCGCCTTGCCCTTTGGAGCCCCGACCTTCCTCAGGATCCGTGATCCCGCGGTCACCCGGCCAACTCGACTCTTTAACCTTATTCGCCGTTCTCTTAAATCAGACTGTGCTGCCGTAACAGCCTTCCATTGCTTTTTATAGCAAGAATCAGTCACCCGAGAAATTAAATGTGGTCAAAACTAGTCCACCAGTTCCCGGGATTACAAGTGAGTCAAGGATAGTGGCGGCAAAGATACGACGACTGTCACGACAAAGAGGTAAGGTAGCTAAGTGAACATCTGCCAGAGTTATTATCCACCCTGTGTACATATGCGGGCCGGAGAAGCTAGGAGCCAAGCGATCTTTGCCTCTAGCAGCTTTGAGTACGTCACCATAATCATGGCAGTCCAAAAGATTGTTGCGCGGGGACCGGTTTCTAGTCTCAATTGTGTGGTCACTGGACGCCGGCGGACACCGCAGGTAACTCCTATCTGGGTTAGGTGGAAAAGGCCGATGAAGCGTCAACTGCTGAAACACCGCTGTGCCGTGGGCGGATTGTCAAATAGGATCCTCCAGCCTGACCGGTGGGGAGGATATCAAATATGAAGATTGCCGCCTTGGGGGATGCTCATGTGGGTCGGGCTAGTTATCCAATTTCAAGTCAGGGAGTCAATGTACGCGAGCGAGATTTTGAAGTTTCGTTTCAAAGCTCTATTGATTTGATCTTGGAGCAGAATCCGGACCTGATCTTGTTTCTTGGGGATATTTTTGACTTTCCCCGCCCGTCGTTTCGTTCTTTCAGGGTAGTTCAAAGGGAGCTCTTTAAGATTCGTAAAGCTAAGATTCCGCTCGTGGGTATTAGTGGAAATCATGATACACCCAGACTTGGAGGCACAGAAAGCCCGTATGCAGCTTTGCATGATGTATTTCCTGAATTTGGTTTAATTTACCGTCAAAGCTATGAATACTTTGATTTCCCTGGGGTACGGGTTCATGGGGTTCCTCAGATGTTGAATGAGCAAGACACCATTCATGCGTTGACTCAGGCATCTTCAAACCGCAGCCTTGAGATGATCAACCTGGTTATCACCCATCCTAGAGTGCGTCAACTCGCGCCATCTCATGCGGATATAAACGAGATTAATCTTGATGCTGAAACCATTGGTGGAGATTTTGCGCTGCTTGGGCATTACCATTTCAATGCCAGGGTGAAAGAGAACATGTGGTATGTAGGTTCGACGGACACATTTTCATTCGGCGACAATCCGGAAATTGAAAAAGGTATCGGAGTTCTCGACACCGATAGCGGCCAGTTTGTACATCTGCCGATTTCTGGCAGGCGCAAATTAGTAGACCTCGGAGTTGTATCGGCATTTGGACTCGCTGCAAAGGAGATCGAAGAATTAATTTTTCGAAGAGTTGAGGGGACGGACAGTGGTAGCGTCGTTCGGCTTTTGCTCGATGGCGTGGATCCTGGAGCATTCAGGTTGGTAGATCTGGAAACTGTCAAGGAAATGACGCGGCACCTGCTTTATTTCAAGCTGGAACCGCAATATCTGAGCGCAGCGGTTCCTGGTGAATTACCGGCCCTGGAGACAATGCCAGCCAAATGGGCGAGATTTGTCGATACTCAGGATCTGGAAGCAGAGAAAAAGCCGTTGGTGATTTCCCGCGGGATTGATTATATAACCAAGGCAATTGAATCGTCGTGAGGATATATCGTATTTTCCTCCAAAATTACAGGGTATTTGAACAGCCCCTGGAGATTGAAATTCCCTCGGGGCTGGTTGGAATTTATGGACCCAATGGTGCTGGTAAGTCTTATTTCATCGAATCGATACCTTGGGTGCTTTACGGAAGAAGTAGGACCTCGATACCGGACATCCGTACCAGCGGGAGTGAGAGTGACTGTGAGGCCGAGATTGAATTTGAGCACGATGAACACTTGATTAGGGTTAGGAGAACCATCTCTCCCCGCGGTCTGGTGAAGGCTAGAGGTTGGGTGGATAACGACCTTATTTCGGATGGGGTAAAAGAGACAAATCGTTTCATACAATCCACACTGGGAATGG
Organism: Actinomycetes bacterium; assembly: GCA_021803345.1. Classification (GTDB taxonomy): domain Bacteria; phylum Actinomycetota; class Acidimicrobiia; order Acidimicrobiales; family Acidimicrobiaceae; genus SCQM01. The sequence continues at coordinate 31,357 of JAJZLS010000051.1, read as the reverse complement.
ATGTAGAGGCTTTCAGGGCATCCGTCTTTGCCGAGCAAAAGCAGGTTGCTGCGTTTTCAGATTCAACTCCTTCTGAACGTCAAAAGTTAGTCTTATCACTGCTTGGAATTTTCCCCTTGGACAAAGCTCGAGATTTAGCCAGGGCAGATTTCAGAAATAAGATTGATCAGCTGAAATTGGCAAGAGCTGCGCTTCCAAGTTCGGAAGGTCTGTTTCAACAGCGTGCAGAGTTATCAGATCAATTGGAAAAGATTAACTTTCAGTTAGATAGTTCATTGGGAACAATTGAGAAAGCTACCTCCGAGTTAGCTGTTTTAGAGGACGGTTTTCGCCGATTAGAGGAAATCAAGAGACAAAGGGAGCAGATCGTAGCAGTTGGAAAAGAGAAAAGACGATTTTACAATCAATTGCTAAAGCAGATTGGCACTATAGAGGAATCTCGAAAGAAGCTGTCTGAGCTGAAAAGTCTGATGGAACAGAGTTCTGTTGATCCTGGGGCGTTGGAATCACTTAGGACGGAAATATCACAACTTACTTTGCAAATTCAAGCGGCCGAAGATGTAGCCCGAGCTGAAGCAAAGTTAGATGAGCTGGCTAAAAAGGGCGAGTGTGATTCCGTCGAACAGCTTGAGGCTGAGACGTCTGAAACATCTGCCGAAGTTATCCAGTTAAACACTGAGCTGAAGCAGCTGGTTGAGCAGATTTCAGGTTTGAAGTTCGAATCGAAAGTAACAAAAGAAAAGGTCGGCAGCGTCAGGATCCAATTAGATTCTCTGAATCAGCTTGGACGTGAGTCTACTTGTCCGACTTGCGGACAACTCTTAGGGGACGCCTTTCAGAGCCATTTTATTGAGGTAATGGAAAGCCACAAAATACTCGAGAATCATTTGGCGCAGATTGAAGGAGAAGTCGATAGTCTTGAGAATAAGCGCAGGGGACTCGAGGAGAAAGTTAGACAGCTCAGCTTGCGCCATGATAGAAATCAAAAGCTGTTGATCGAATCATCGATGATTATTCAGCAAATCTCGGATTCTCCTAGTGAGATTGAAGATCTGTCTGCAGCTAAAGGTCGTCTTTCGTATCTCCGTTCGTTACTAAAGGAACAAGAGATGGCCCATGAGCGTGTTTTGCGATTGGAAGCGGAGACTAACCAACTTTCTGAAATCGTATCGCAATCTTTTGAAGTCGAGAAAAGTACTGAATCACTTGCTCAGGAGCTAAACGATCTTAGAAATGTGTTAAATAATTTGAATTTCGATGAGCAACGGTTTTTGAAGGTGCAGAGCGAACTTAAAAGGGCAACTGATTTCCTTGTAACAGCGAAGGAAAGACATAATCGAATTAATATTGCTCGGGTTCAGGTTCAAGGTTCAATTGAAAAAGTTGAGGCATTGATCGGCCAAATCTCGGATTCTCAGGCAGCTATTGACGAATTTGAGGTTGAAGCTGACACACTGGGGAGAGTGGCAGACTACTTAAGTGAGTTCAGAAAATCGGTGATTTCTGCGATGGGTCCTCGTCTGGCAATTGTGGCGGCATCAATATTCGCTGACTTAACGGAGTCGGAATATGATCTTTTGGATGTCGATATCAATTCATGGCAGATTCGGATCTCGGATCGCGGGAATTCATATGACCTGGGCCGTTTTTCAGGATCTGAACGTGATTTAGCAAATTTGGCATTCAGGATTGCAATTTCCGAACAGATTGGATCGAGTTTCGGCCAGCAAGTCGGATTGTTGGTACTAGATGAAGTCTTTGGTCCGCTTGACGATTTGCGCAAAGTGACTCTGCTCTCGGCGCTGGATCGATTGAAGTCGAGGTTCAATCAGGTGATGGTCGTCACTCATGGTTCTGAAATAAAGGAACAGATGCCTGGAGCGATTGAAATCACAAAGATCGGACCCCGGAGAGCTACTGCCCAGGCTATTTAGTTTTGCACTTAAAGTGATTTCGAGAGAGATTTAGCTTTGAGACACAATAATCGTCTGATTTACTGGTACGGTTACTGTGATGTCTTTATCGCTGCCGTTTGATCCAGTTGAGACAATACAAAAGGCCAAGGCGGGGGATAAGGACGCACTTTCTCGGGTTTGGCTATTTCTAAATCCTGGCTTGGTGAGGTATTTGTCTTCCCTGGGGTGCAAAAATTCCGAAGACGTTGCTTCAGAGAGCTGGATATCGCTTGCAAGGGTATTGCCGAAGTTTCAAGGAGACATTTCGGCACTTCAAGGTTTGCTTTTCCAGATCGCCAGAGCCAGACTGTATGACCAGTGGCGCAAATCCTATCGTTCCCCTAAGACGGGATTACGACTCATAGACCGGTCAACCAGGATCGTGGAAATTTCGGAAATGGTCGAATCAGTACTAGATGTGAGCTCCTCTAAAGCGATTGAGTGGTTGTCTCGAATTCCCAAATCTCAGGCTGAAGTCATTTCTCTAAGAGTGATCGTAGGACTTACCTACTACGAGATATCACAGGTGATAGGTAAGTCAGAAGGGGCAGTAAGGATTTTATTCTTCAGGGGCATTAATAATCTGGAGAAAGTCGTAACTGAAGATAATTTGGGATCTGGAAAGAATTATTCCTCGTCTGCGTAACAAATTGTAGAGGTAGATCGATTATCAGGTTGAATGACAAACGATGATTATCCCAAAGACACTGAAGACAGCCACTCTGGCGATAACGGGATGGATCATTTTGTCGATGATTTAATTCATGGGCGTGTTCCCCCCGACGAGGAGCTTTCGCAGCTTCAGCAAGCACTGATAGATATTTCTTCTTTTTCAGCTTCAGAGTCAGGGGTTGGCGGGTCTTTAGTAGTAGAGAAGATGTCATCGGTGATTGCCGAGAGCGTTGGAGAACAACAAGCCGCTCCAACCAGATCATTTGTCGGTAGGTTGCTAGGGGCAAAGGCGATTTTAGCTGCGACGACTGCGGTCGCTTTGACTGGGACCGCAGCTGCGGCAGCGTCTGGATCTTTACCTTCACCAATTCAAAACGCATTTTCTGCAGCTGTTTCGAATCTGGGTGTTTCGATTCCCTCTAACTCTTCGGGTAGAGCAGCTTTGCCCCCCAAGGATGCGCCTGCAGATCGAATAGCAGCTTCTCAGTCTTCTAAGGATGCCGCAACAACTTCTACAACCGGGGTATCGATAGTCGCTCTTCCACCAGTATCGTCGTCGACTGAGGTTGCTCCGGTGATTCGTCATGTTAGTTCAAGTCCAAATTCAAGTTCAAGTTCCAAATGCACCTCTGAGATCTCTTTGAAACTTGGATCTGTAGTCGTCTTAAGTACATCTCCGAGCACCACAGAGTCCTCTAAAAGCACTACCACCACGCAAGTACCTTCTACCACTACTACAAGCACAGTTCAACCAGGATGCACTTCTACTTCAACAACTGAGGCTCCGGCGACGACTACAACTCAAGCTCCTGCAGCTACAACAACTGAGGCTCCGGCGACGACTACAACTGAAGCTCCTGCAGCTACAACAACTGAGGCCCCGACTACAACGACCGCGGCCCCGACGACAACGACCGCGGCCTCAGGACTTAGCAGTGGCTCAGTACAGATTGGAAGGTCATTATTACCGAGCGATTGATATAACAGTTTTACACAGATAATGGGATAAGTGGGACTAGCTCCCTAAAAGACCTCGCCAAGGTATCCCATGTAAGGAAGAAGCCCCGATGTAATTCGGGGCCTCTTCCTTTGACGGCACAAGAGCCTGGTGTTTGGTATCAATGGTTTAGTTCATTTCATGGCAGCCAAATGGCTTCGTAGTCGAGCTGAACCGGGAGGCAGTTCGCCTTCTTTTCTTGCCCTGTTCATGACTAATGCCCACCATTTGATATCTTCAAGCATCACCGTTGCAGCCGCATCGGTGATTTGGTTAATTGGTTCGGAGTTTTCGTCAAACGCAGAATTGACGAAGGGAATTATGACGGAATTCCTAAGGAGTATTAGTTCAGCCTCCACCGCAACGTGGGCCAGATTTTCAATTGCTCTTGATCCACCGGCAATTCCACTACTGTAGGAAATCACTCCCACAGGTTTATTTCTAAATGCAAAACTTGCAAATACAGTGTCAAGAGCGTTTTTTAGGATCCCGGGCATTCCATGGAGATATTCCGGTGTGATGATGACTAGGGCCTCAGCCTCCCGCATTTTTTCGTTCCATGCTTTTACTATGGGTTCTGAATAGGTTGGATTGCTGGGATCCCCAACTGAGCCAGCATACTCCTGGAATAAAGGGAGGTTCCACTCTCTAAGATCAAGAATCTCCAGATTGAAGGAACCGTCGTTTTCAATCCTTTTTGTAATCCATGGGGTTACCTTGTCTGCAGCTCGTTCCGGACGTATACTTCCTACAATAACTTTCAGTTCGATCATTTATTTTCCTTGGTTGATGATTAAATGATTTTAGCAATGATGTTCAAAATAAATTGAAATTGAATTTACATAAGTTGTGTGGAGAATCAGCTTTCAATCAGGGGCTATTATCTAGCCACTTATTCAGTAGTGGTCTAGCAAGCGATTCCTGGCTTCCGGTTGCTGCAGGCAGACTTTTTCATGTGGAGCTTTAGTCTAAATGGCGCGACCTCCACTGAAGTATTTGTGCGAAAAGGTGTGTACATGACTTACAATTGGGATGCTGAGACTTACTCCAATTTAGACCTTCCTCACCAGCGATGGGGTGAGCAACTTCTTAGTTCGTATCACTTTCGTGGGGACGAGATTGTGTTTGATGCAGGTTGCGGAACGGGACGTGATGCTGCAAAACTGGCGGAGCGGGTCCCATGTGGCAAGGTATTTGCGGTCGACAACTCTATCTCAATGCTAAAAGTTGCCGAGAGACGGCTAAAAGAAAAATATCCTAATATCGAATTTTGCCAGGCTGATTTACTTTCAGGTCTTTCCGCATTTGAGCCGGTCGATCTGGTTTATAGCGTCGCAGCTTTTCACTGGATTTCTGACCATGCCAGCTTGTTTAGAAATCTCTTTGAAGTCATGAAATCTGGCGCTTATTTGCTCTGCGACTGTGGTGGAAAAGGAAATATTCAAGAGGTAATTCAAGCTTCGAATTCAGTAATTGGTTCAAGTGACTCAGAACGGGTTTGGAATTTTGCTGATGCCGAGTCTACCCGGATCAATCTGGAGGAGGCTGGTTTTCAGGTGTTAGAGGTGAGACTGGAAAGGGATCCAGCCACGTTCAGCTCGGAGGACGAGTTTAAATCCTTCTTGAGGACCTTGATTCTGGGAGACTATTTGTCCAAAATTGACAATGAAGATAGAGATGAGTTTGTAGCCAAAGTGGCCGGATTGATTCCAAGCAAAACTGTTGACTATGTGAGGTTAAAGATAAAGGCAATGGTGCCGATAGTTTAGAGTTGATTGGCTGTTCGAAAACAGCGCTATGCTCGCTATGCCAATGCTGAATAGTTGACTGAATCCTGTCCAGCGTGAGAGGGCCAATAAGGCGTACTTTTAAAGCGGATGGCACTATTCAATTATTTATTTGGTGGTAGCGATTTTGCCATCGATTCGTTCTTCATTTGATCTTGAAAGTCCCTGAGTCTGATTTCAAGTTCTTTGGAGCCTATTGACAATATTCGCACTGCTAACAAGGCAGCATTTTTAGCGTTATCAATACCTACCGTAGCTACCGGAACCCCTCCGGGCATTTGCACGATTGAAAGCAGGGAATCAAGTCCGTCGAGTCTTTTGAGAGCAACCGGAACTCCAACGACTGGAACCGTAGTAACAGAAGCCAGCATTCCTGGAAGGTGAGCTGCTCCTCCAGCACCAGCAATGATAACTTTTATCCCTCGACTCCCGGCTCGCTTTCCATAGTCAAGCATCGCTTCAGGGGTTCGGTGGGCAGAAACTACTTTTAGTTCGTATCCTATGTCAAATTGCTCAAGAACCTGGACTGCAGCTTCCATTACCTGATAGTCGGAATCTGATCCCATCACCACCGCTACTTCTGGCGTCAATCTTTTACCTACTTCCGAATCTATTTGAGTTCATCTGGATTTAATTCGGTCAGCTTTTCGACCGCTGATCTGGCGGTAGCCAATGCTTCTTCGACTGTATTTGCCGTCGAGGTCACATGGCCAATTTTACGATTTTTCTTGGCAGATTTGGAGTATAGATGCACAGACGCTCCTGGTACTGAAAGTGCCGCAGGGAGAAGTGGAACTGTGCCTTTACCTGGCGGTCCAGATATTACATTGACCATGGCTGCTGCTGGGACCCTCATGGCTGTTTCACCGAGAGGCAATCCAAGCACGGCACGAAGATGATTTTCAAACTGCGAGGTTACATTGGCTTCTATTGTCAAGTGCCCAGTATTGTGGGGCCTCGGGGCCAGTTCGTTTACCAAAAGGCGCCCGTTGCTCAAAAAGAATTCAACGGCAAGTACGCCCACCACATTGGTCTCTTGAGCGATTTTTAAAGTTATATTGTCAGCTTGATCCAAGATTTCAGGAGAGAATCCCGAAGGCGAAACTACCTCTCTGCACATACCATCTACCTGGATGGTCCTCACCATTGGATATGTTTTACATTCTCCAGATCCCGACCTTACTGCCAAGACGGAACCTTCGGCATCGATTTGCAAAAAGGGCTCGATGACAAGTGGAGACAGTGGTGCTATATCGGGGTAGATACGGCTAAAGTCTTCCTGGTTGCTTACGATGTATACGCCTTTCCCATCGTATCCACCAGTTGACGGTTTTATAACCAAGGGCCACCCAACCCGATTTCCAAATGAAATTACCTCAGATTCAGTACTGCAGATTTGGTGTTCCGGTACATCGAGTCCTAGTTCGCTAAGTCGGATTCGCTGATTGGCCTTATTTGCTGACAGTTCCAGGGTATTGGAATTGGGAAGCATTAGGCAGCCTCGTTTTTCGAGTTCTCGCACCAAGGTTGGCGGAACGAGCTCGTGGTCAAAAGTGACAACATCACATTTTTGGGCAAAGTGATACAGTTCTGGCGGTGTCCATTGGTCAGAAGATGCCCTCGTTATATCTTTGAAGTATTTTGGAGCCGCTTCATCGGCCACTGATGCGAATAGGTGCGTCTCGATTCCGAGAGATATCGCACTTTGGTACATCATTTGTGCTAGCTGTCCGCCCCCGATAATTCCCAATATAGGAGCTTTGGTCAGCTTATTCCACTGAATTTGCTTTACCGGAATGTCTCGGTTTGAATCGGCAGCAGATTGATCTGGTTGAGTACTCATGATCCTTATTCTTTTTGTATCGTACGCTTACCCCTACTTTAGTCTTTTAGAAAGTCACTAATCGTATTGGAAGCTACGTTAGGTGAGTTATTCGGCCTAAAATTTCACCGAGCTAAGTTCTGGCACTGTATTGAGTGATAGTTCAATCGCTGTACGCCACATCTTTCTGGCTTTTGCGACCTCTTGCAAGTGTAGGCTGGGTTGAGGTGTAACGGTTTTGGTGAATTCTATTATCTGGTCAATTTCCTCCACGTTTTTAATCGTACCATTTGAGATGAATCCGGCTAGGCCTGCTCCAACTGTCGTGGCTTCAATATTTGTTGAGAGCCGCAGCCGTTTCTGAGTGAAGTCCGCCAGATACTGGAGAAACTGGCTATTCACCGTCATTCCACCGTCAACTGTTAAATCACGATATTCAGTGCCTGAGTCGTTTTCCAGTGCTTCAATCAAGTCGGCTCCCAGATGAGCTATTCCTTTTGTCAGTGCATTTGCCATGTCTGAAGGTGAAGAGTCCGGACCGATATTTACAAATAATCCAAGCGATCCGAAATCCCAATATGGAGTAGCAATTCCGCTAAGCGCGGGGACAAAGAGTTCCGCAGAGTTTGCACTTGATTTGGATGCCATGTTTTCCAACTGGCGGGGATTTTCGGCCAGTCCGAGATTGCGGCAGGCAAAATCAATGGCTGAACCAGCATGGAGGCCTATTGCCTCTATACCATAGATGATTCCGCCGGTATCGGAACGTGCCACAATTGGAAAGGTACCGCCGGGGAGCTTGGTGGTCGTTGTTGGACTTAGTGGTCCAGTTACCGCGTTGACCATTGCCCCTGTTCCGAATGTTGCTTTTGCTCTCCCGGGTTGAGTGACTGCCTGACCGAGCATTGAAGCCTGTTGATCCCCAAGAACTGCAAGTAAAGGAATCCCGGTGTCAAGTACATTAGCGTCTCCGAAATATCCTATCGATGGCCGAATCTGAGGAAGATTTTCAGTGGAAATATTTAGTATACCTAATACCTTGGGATCGTACCCTGAAGCATCCGGCGTCACTAGTCCAGTGGTAGCCACATTTGTGTGGTCAGTGATGAAATTCCCTGTAAGGCGGTAAGCAATCCAGCTATCAATGGTGCAGCCTTTTAGATCACGGTTTCTCTGGGGGTCAGATAAATCCATAATAAGGGCTATTTTTGAGGCACTCTGATTTGGCGAGAGAGACAGGCCTTTGGATTTGAATACAAGACATTGGGGCGCGGTCCTTATATCCTGCCAACCGAGTCCATTGGAAACTGGCCTGCTGTTTTCGGGGTCAAATACTACCGTAGAAGCCCTCTGGTTGGTTATCGCCAATCCGGAGCAGGAATTCTCTGAGAGTAGTTCCTTAAGCAAACGATGACAAGATTGATAAAGCTCTTCAGGATCAAATTCCACAAACCCCGGCACTGGAGAAGTGACGGCAAGCGGAGCTCGATTGGTGGCTATCATCCTGCCGTTTGATTGGACTGCGGATACCCGAATGCTTGAAGACCCGATATCTATTACAGCCATGTTATTGTCGCTAGTCAGATTCACACCCCCTTGTCATATGGGCAAATTCTATATTGCGCACATTATTATTGCGAATATCTACTCGAGGCTTAACTTACAGGAATTGTTATCTAACTGAAAGTATTAGATAATAATTAAATTCATTAGTAAGTGATTGTTATTTTGGTTTTGTATGCGGTAAAATATAGGGATGAGAAGTCCTGATGAACTTGTAGCTCTTTTCAGAGAAAATGGAAGGAAGGTGACACCTCAGCGGGAATGTATTTTCCATTTACTTCATAATAATCGGACTCATCCCACCGCTGAATCGATTCATGCCGAGGTAGTCAAGCGGATGCCTTCGGTTTCACTCAAAACCGTGTATCAAACCCTACATGAGCTGGAAGACATGGGTGAAATATCCGGGCTTGATTTGGGAACAGGTTCGGTAAGGTTTGATCCTAATCAGTCTGTTCACCATCATTTGGTATGCACCAACTGTCACACAGTTGGAGATATTTACCTTGAGATTGATAGCCTTCAACTGGCTAGCAAGGTCTTACAGGGTTTTGAGGTCGGAAACGCTGAGGTAACATTCAGGGGACTATGCAGCGATTGCAAACGGCTTGGGAATCTGATTTAGATTAGCGTGTGGTATATTCTGCAAAGTTTTAGTTATACGTTGCATATAGTAACGAAAATAAATGTAGTGAAATAAACAAAGAGAAAGGGAACATAATTGGCAGACTTGAAATCCTCTAAGACGTCAGAAAACCTAAAGGAGGCGTTTGCGGGCGAGAGCCAGGCAAATCGTCGTTACCTGTATTTTGCCCAGAAGGCCGATGTTGAAGGTTATCCAGAAATTGCATCGCTGTTTCGCTCGGTTGCCGATGGTGAGACCGGCCACGCATTTGGGCATTTTGACTTTTTGGCTGACGGTGTTGGTGACCCGGTAACTGGAGCGGCAGTTGGAAGCTCCGAAGATAACCTTCGATCAGCAATTGAAGGAGAGACCTATGAATATAGCGAGATGTACCCTGGTTTTGCCAGGACAGCCCGGGATGAAGGTTTCGTTGAAATTGCTGAGTGGTTCGAGACATTAGCCCGGGCAGAGAAGAGTCACGCAGGTCGTTTTACGCAGGGACTCGAGTCTATCTCATAGTTGAATAATCTAATTTGGATCGTGCCTACTTGAAGAATAGTTCTGGGTGGGCACGATTCTTTATTTACTGGATGCATCTTTTGGGAGAGCTATGACAACCACTTATAATCCTGCAGATCCTCTTTACTTTGAAGAAGCTGATCTTCGGTCAGAGTTGACCAGAGTATTCGATTTATGTCACGGGTGTAGGTTGTGTTTACACCTTTGTCCAGCATTTCCCACTCTTTTTAGGGCTATCGATACCAGAGATGGCAATGTGGAAGGGTTGACTACGGGCGAACAGGACCAGGTGGTGGATGAGTGCTACCAGTGCAAGCTTTGCTATGTCAAGTGTCCCTATATACCTCCGCATGAGTGGAATTTGGATTTTCCCAGATTGATGATGAGAGCCAATGCTCATAAAAAGCACAAAGGCGAGCAGGGATTTTCAGAGAAAGTGGCAGATCAGGTTCTGAGTCGGACTGATCTGGTCGGTTCTCTTGCGGTGAGACTTTCTGGAATTAGCAATGCAGCGCTATCTACCAGCAATACTGTCGCCCGAAAAGCCATAGAAAAGACGGTCGGGATTGCGTCACAAAGAATGCTGCCGCCTTATGCTAGGCAGCGTTTTTCCTCCTGGTTTCGGAACCGGGTTAAGGGATTTATAGAAAATCGCAAATCCAAGGCTATTATCTATCCGACTTGTTTCATCGAATATCAGCAGCCTTCGATAGGTAAAGATATGGTCAAAGTGTATGAACACAACGGTATAGAGTGTTCATTACCAGAAGGGGTAAAATGCTGCGGCGCTCCATGGCTGCATAGTGGAGACGTGGATAACTTCAGAAAAGCCGCCGCTAGAAACGTAACTGCGTTGTTAAGCTATGCTAGGCGCGGATATCCGATAGTTGTGGCGCAACCTACATGTGCATATGTCATAAAGAAGGACTATCCACTATATCTTGGAACTAAGGAAGCATCTGATGTGGCCGAGGCTACCTTTGATGCCGCACAGTACCTGATGCAGGTTCATAAAACGCAAGGCGGGTTAAAAACTGAATTCAAGGGAAAGGTTCCCTCGACAGTTACTTATCATGCCCCATGTCATCTGCAGGCTCAGAACATGGGATTCAAGAGTCGGGATCTCCTGAAATTAGCAGGGATCAAGGTAAATGTTGTTACCAAATGCTCTGGAATCGACGGGACCTGGGGTTATAGGGCTGAAAATTACGACCTGTCCAAGAAAGTCGCGGCTGGACTGGTGAGTGCAATTGGGAAATCAGAGTCCGAGGTGTTGTCTGGTGATTGCCATCTTGCCAATACTGCAATTACGGAGGAGCTTTCGAGGCCGGTATACCACCCGATTGAGATTATGGCAAAAGCCTACGGACTGAGTGAGGAAGACTGATGACTAAATTGACGCTGGCTGACATTGTTGATTTGCGCGCCTACGAGCGTGAAAGAGGCACACTAAGGAAAAATATCATCGAACTGAAGAAGCTGCGCCGAGTACCGCTCGGAAATCTGGTAACTCTTGTGTTTGAAAACAGGGAAACCATTAGATTTCAAATTCAGGAAATGGCCCGCGCTGAGAAGATGATCCGGGACGAACAGATTGAAATGGAATTAAATATTTACAACCCTTTGATTCCTGCTTTTGGAGAACTGAAAGCAACCCTATTCTTAGAGCTCACTGACAAGGAGATGTTGCAAAAATGGTTGCCAGCGCTGGTGGGCATTGAAGGGTCGGTTTATCTCAGGTTGGGGGATTCAGAGGATTCACCGATATTGCCGTCCCACTCAGATCAGGACCATCTCTCCCAGCTGACCAGGTCGGATGTCACCTCGTCGGTGCACTATATATGGTGGAAACTTGAAGGGGAACTAATCGAACGTTTCAAAAGTTCTCCGGTATTTCTGGGGATCGACCATATTAATTACAAAGCTGAAGTCAATTTGTCCCGGGACCTGGTCGAGTCACTGGTTTCAGATTGGTTGTAACTGAAGCAGGCCGCACGTGTTGTATTGCCTTCCTCCATACGGATTCCGAGGATTGATCTGGTGCTTGTGGGTTTGTTTTGGTCGGTGTGTGATCGAAATCATCCAAAAAAGCAAGCAGGCCGAAAGTCGTTTTCCAGTTTAAGGTGACCACGCTGGCTACGCTTTGAGCAATATGACCGGTAGTTTTCAAATTTCTCACGGCCGAAGGAAAGCCGCTGTATCTATAGCTTTTGTGGCGTTCTTGGCCATATTCGTTGTTTCAGAAGGAATTGCCAAGTGTAACCATATGGGGAAAAAAGTTATTCACTTGGTGGATTTTTTCAGCTGGAATAAACATTCTATACTCCAGGCGACCCCCGGATCCGGGAGCCGTATTTCTATAAGCTCTGGCTTTGGCTTTGCTAGGTCTTATTTCAAGGCGATCTGGCTGGTGCTTGTGGCAGGATTGGCGATAGCGGCTGGAATCGAGGCACTGGCACCTAAAGATTGGCTACGAAAAGTTATTAATGGGCGAAGCAGTTTTGGACGGTTACCTATAGCGGCAGGTCTTTTGGCAATGCCTTACATGATGTGCAGCTGTTGCAGCGCTCCTATCACACTTTACTTGGTAAAATAAGGTTCGTCTACTGCATCAGCTCTTGCCTTTTGGTAGGCAATCCGATTCTGAATCCTGCAGTGATTATCTTCCTTGCACTGTTGGGTCCATGGCAATGGGTATTAATCCGAATGGTTGTGGGTGGAGTTTTAGTATCTGGAGGTTCGGCGGTTGTTGGAAGGTTTTTAGCTCTGAGAATTCTCGGCCTCCAGCGAATGCAGTCGACTAGATGGGGTTAGAAATCGATCGAGTCGTAACAAAAACCCTGCAATCAGTTTTTTCTTATCATTTGTAAGTTTTAGCCTCAAATTGATACCCGAATATGTGGTTCTCGTGTTCCTGCTGGGGTTTTTAGAAGTTGGATCTTTCCATTATTTGAACAGAACTCGTGGAAGGGAATACTGATTGTAATTGGCGTAGCTATCGTGGCGACTTTGGCAGTAATTCCGACAGCTGGGGAAATTTCAGTTTTGCGTTCGCTTGGCGCGGTGGGCGCCAACCCGGTATTGGTCGGAATACTGTTGCTGGCGTTGCCAGGAATCAGCCTCCCTTCGATGGCAATGGTGTCGAAGGGAGTAGGACTTTCGGCGACCTTAATGATGGCCACCTTTGTGGCATTGGCGGGTATTTTGGGTGGTATAAGTTTAGCATTTTTACCGCATTAGAGATGTTTCAATGAAGTATATTTACGGCTCTAGCTCCCACAAGGACCACTGTGACTACTGATATCAATGATTGGGCCAGCATCAGGAATTTTGCCATTGGGGTCAGGGGCATGGTGTCAGTAGGGCTGAAGGCTAAAGCGTTGGTGAACGACACATACAGATAGTCGATAAAAGTCGGTACCCACCGATCTGAAGCTGATTTTGGACTTGTCATCTGGGGAAATAAGAAATCAGGATTTCTACGAAGATTTGAGCATCTGGCATACGGTCCACCCCTATCGAGTTCCCAAAACCATAGGCTGAAAACCAGGGTATTGGTGACCCAAACAGCGGCCGCTGCGTAGATGAGCTGTTTTCCGCTACTGGCACTTCCACTTATGAGTTTTTGGCTAAGTAGCACCAGATTTATTGCATTGGAGAGATTGACCAACCCGATTATAGAGATCGACAAGGCTCGAATATTTTTAGATTCTCTGGTAATTTTGAGGGGATTTGAGATGGCCAAGGCCAAAAGTAATACCATCTCTAGTGCGGGAAGCAGATATTTTGGACCCAGCGTCAGATTTGAAGGAAGTATAAGCGAGATTGCGGCTGCTGCGATAATTGCTATCGTGGCAGGAAGGCGATGCTCGTGGTCAGATCTGAATCCAAATTGTGCCGATTCCAGAGGTGCTTTTGGATCAGTAGTCATACTTTTATATTAGGTTGTCAGGTGTTTTAGGTCGCACCATTAACAAACTAACGACAACCAGCGTTATTTTTAATGGAATATTAGAGCTTCAGGTGTAAAGATCCATTGAGCTGTAAGGTTGTTTAGCTTGATAAATGATTAATTGGCATGAAACTGGAGCTGACAAATCATGGATTTAAATTTAAGCGATAACTTGATGGAATCACAACAATTAAGTCGCAAGCTGGCCAACGAGAAGGTTGCTCCCTGGGCTAGGGAGATAGACAAGACATGACTTTATCCTCAGGATATATTCGAGCTATTTCGCGATACTAGGCTACTGGGTTTATGTATTCCCGAATCGCATCGCGGTTCTGGCGCTGGAATAATGGGACTGAGTATTGCAATCGAGGAAGTTGCTAAGTATTCAAATGCGCCAGCACTGATTTTACTCCTTACCAGACTTGCAACTGGTCCTCTTCAGATCGCGCTCACCGAGGACCAAAAGATGCGCTATTTACCTGGAATCGCCAACGGATCCCTTAGCGCTTCATTCGCCTTATCTGAACCTGGAGCCGGATCAGATGCGGTTGGAATGCGCACTGTGGCTCTTCCTGACCCGGAAATCAATGGAGGTTGGGTCCTTGATGGTGTGAAGTGCTGGATCTCTGGCATAGCTCAGGCGGGCTGGTTTACAGTTTTTGTAAAGACGGGCCCGGCTGTTTTCCGAAAGCATGATTCGATAACCGCATTTGTGCTTGACAGGGATTTGCCCAGAGTTTCCATTGGCTGGCTCGATAGGAAGATGGGGGTTCACGGAGTAGACACCGGTGAACTGATTTTGGACCATTTACGGGTTGGTAAGGAAGCAGTGATAGGAGAAGTTGGGGGTTTCAGACTGGCAATGCTGAGCCTGAGCGCCATGCGGCCGATAGTGGCGGCAAGAGGTTTGGGCCTGGCCGAAGTAGCCTTGATGTATGCAGTAGATAATGTAAAGCGGCGAGAGGTTTTTGGCAAGACTATTGCTGCTTTTCAAGGTATTCAGTGGGAGATTTCTAAGCTTACTATGAAAATTGAGGCGGCTCGACTCCTGAGATATAGAGCCGCGATGATGGCCGATAATGGGCAGTTTGGCAAGAGTTCAGTGCCGCAGCTTTCCGTGGCAAAATATTTTGCCACTGAAATCGCCGTTAGGGCATCCAGCCTGGCAGTTCAGCTTCTCGGCGCGCAGGTTATATGGAAGATCACACTGTGGAGATGTTTTATAGGGATGCCAAACAGCTGACAATCGTTGAGGGTTCATCTCAAGTGCAGCTAGTTTTAATAGCAAGGGGGTACTTGAGCGCGATCTCTGGTGGGACTGAGTATTCTCTAAGCAAATGACTGATTCAAATTTTGCTCAGCAGGGCCAATTTCCAGGGTGGCCGGCGGTTATATCTCTGGCTTTCAAAGGACAGAATCTGGGATATGACCTGTCCAGGCTGGCTTTGATCGAAATCCTCTCCGGTAATACCTCTCCAGTTCAAGCTGCCGCATTTGTAGCCGCCCTCAGAACTAAGGGTGAGACCGTGGAAGAGGTTTCCGGAATGGCTTCAGCAATGTTGGAGTTCGCAACCAGGGTGGAGGTTGATCCATTTCTGGTGGACACCTGCGGAACCGGTGGCGATAGGGCAATGACCATAAACGTCTCTACTATGGCTGCTTTGATCGTAGCTGGAGCCGGAATAAAAGTATGTAAACACGGTGGTCGTGCATCTTCGTCAAGATCAGGTTCGGCCGATGTGCTTGAGAGTCTTGGAGTCAAAATTGATATCGGTCCAACCCTGGTAGCGAAGTGTATTGAAAGAGCAAATATTGGTTTTTGCTTTGCTCCAAAGTTTCATCCGGCAATGGCCAATGTCTCTTCTTTGAGACGAGAGCTTGGAGTGGCCACGATTTTTAATTTTCTCGGCCCACTGGTCAACCCTGCTAGAGCCCGCTATCAGGTTGTAGGTGTTTCAGATCCAGCTATGGCTGAGATCATGGTTGGAGTATTGGCTGCGCAAGGATCAAAGAGAGCTATGGTCGTCTTTGGTGAAGATGGTCTTGATGAGATCTCAACTACGGCGGTTTCAAATGTTTTTGAGCTCTCAAGGGATTCAGAAGATAACCCGGTAATTACCAGATATCAGGTAGATCCCAGAGATTACGGTATAGCACTGGCAAACCTGGATGATTTGCGCGGAGGCGACGCTAGCGACAATGCAAGAGTTGTACTTGAGGTGCTGGAGGGTAAACCGGGGGCAAAGGCGGATATCGCGATTTTGAACGCTGGGGCAGCATTGTATGTCTGCGGTGCCGCTTCGTCAATAGCGCTGGGAATAGAAATGGCACGGAATTCAATAGTTTCAGGCGGGGCTCTGAAATCGCTCCATACTTTGATAGAAGCTTCTCAGCTGTGAAGGTTTGATATTGTGACAAGTCCGTCCAGTGGTTTATTATTTCAGATGCAATCCTAATAAAACCAGTTGGAATTGCCGGGTTTATGAGATGAGTAGGTCCTACCTCGGCTAGTCTCATTTCTGTGAATAAGACTAGATATCGTTGCGCGGCCTGTGGGAACGTCACTCGGTTTGACGTGACAGTGAGCAAGAAAACCAAATCATTTTATCATTTCAGCATCGGCGGAGATTTAAGAGTCGAACAGGAAGATGTGCTTGAAGAAACTGTTGATGAAGTGAGTTGCCGATGGTGCGGACATTCCAAATCTATTGAAATAGTCGAGGGTCAAGAAGGTTAACTCAATTTTTTAGGAACTTATATTACAAAATAGTTACTTTTTGACAACAGAGTGTAGAATAACTAACTAGTATGTTAGGCGTGGAAAATCAATTGACTAATTCTGAACCAGATTCCAATACCTTACAACTCCGGCTGGCTCGAAAGACCCCGATAAAAGAGTGGCAGTTGGCAGATGTAGTAGACGTGATCGTGGAGACCCCAGAGACTTCAACATTGCGCCTAGCGCTTCCGAATCCCTCAAGCTTTATACCCGGGCAATATTACAATATTCGTATACCCGTAGAAGGAAGGCCACGACCAATTCAGCGGGCTTATTCGATTGGATCTTCGCCTTACCCGGACTTTGGAATAATTGAGGTTGGGGTTAAAGAGATGGTTGGTGGCCTGGTTTCGCCTGTTCTTGTAAGGGATACGCCGGTAGGTTCCAAACTTGAGGTGAGGGGACCTTATGGGGCTTTCAACTGGACGGAGGAGATGGGTGGGCCCCTTCTGTTAGTGGCGGCTGGTTCAGGTGTTGTACCTTTTATGTCAATGATTCGTTACGCCAAGGCAAAGAATCTCACACAGCCAATGCACCTCCTATTTTCCTCCAAATCTAAAGAATACGTCATTTACGGTGACGAACTCAATAAGCTGCAGGAGGAAACAGGCTGGCTAAAGGTGACTCATACGTATACCCGTGATCCAAAAGACCCAACTGCTCGATTCCATCGACGAATTGATAAAGAAATGCTCCAGGATTTACTTGAGGAAACCTCTCCTAAATTGGGCTATCTTTGTGGACCTCCGGAGATGGTCGAGCTTTGTGAGGTTGCATTGAGGGAGCTGGGCATGGAGCCAGGTTCAGTATTTTCAGAGAAATACGACTGAGCTATCATTTGAGTGATGATACTGGTGGATCAGGCCATTTGGCCTTTCAAGGGTAGACGGTGGGCGCACCTGATTTCGGATTCGTCATTTGATGAGCTTCACAGCTTTGCTGAAAGACTCGGCATTGAGCCAAGGTTGTTTCAGGGGGACCATTACGACGTAGATTCCAAAACCAGAGAATTAGCGTTACAATTTGGCGCGGTAGCTGTTGATTTTAGGGATATTGTCAAATCGCTAAGGAAGTCGGGGCTTAGGCGGCCTAAATGATTTGTTGCCAAGAATTTGGCTCTCTTGAAACGTGTGTAGCGCCCACGTATCAAAGATTGGAATAGTGTAGGATCATGTGAAAAGCTGACACTGTTTCATTAGCAATGTTGCTGGAGAGCGGATGGGTAAACACCTTTTAGTAACAAATGATTTCCCGCCAAAGGTGGGCGGAATCCAGAATTACTTGTATGAGTTATGGAGTAGGTTAGATCCCTCCAGCTTTGTGGTTGTGACGACTTCGCACCCGGAGGCTAAACAATTTGACTTGGAGCAGAGGTTTAAGATTGTTAGGCTGCATAGACGGGTGTTGCTCCCTACTCGCTCTTTGGCTAAAGATATCCAAGACCTGGCAATTGTCAATAAAGCGGAATTCATAATTTGGGATCCGGCATTGCCGGTAGGACTGCTGGCGCCGACGATGGGGATTCCCTATGCGGTGGTTTTGCATGGTGCTGAGCTCACCATACCTGCTCATTTGCCAATCGCTTCTATGCGGCTCCGTAAGGTTTTAGGTGGTGCTGAGTTTGTGGTTGTAGCTGGCCAGTATCCTAAGAGCGAGATCGATCACCTATTTTCAAAAAAGATGGCAAATGGTCCGGATATTTTAGAGGTACCACCCGGAGTTGATGGTTCGAGATTTCGGGTTCTGGCTCAAGAAGAGCGCAAAAGATTTAGAGAGCAGCTTGGAATATCCGAGACCGATTTTCTCCTTTGCTCTGTATCGAGACTTGTCCCCAGGAAGGGAATCGATACTCTGGTAGAGGCAGCGGGACTCCTGCGAAACACTTATCCCTCGCTAAAAGTGCTCATTGCTGGTACCGGTAGGGATCAGAATCGCTTGGCAGCCTTAATTGAGCGGCGAAAAGCTCCAGTACGGCTCCTGGGGAGAATCAGCGAAGAGGAACTTCCAACGTTGTTAGGTTCAAGTGATTCCTTTGCCATGTTATGCAGAAGTCGATGGGCGGGCCTTGAACAGGAAGGATTTGGAATAGTGTTTCTTGAAGCTAGTTCTTGCGGGATTCCGGTTATAGCTGGATATTCAGGAGGATCATGTGAAGCAGTGGTGAACCAAGAAACTGGTTTTGTAATATATAAGCCAAAATCTGCAAGGCGCACTGCCGAAGCGATTTCAATGTTGATTGAAGATGAAGAACTACGACGAAATATGGGGACAAAAGGTCGCGTGAGAGCGACCGATTTATTTTCCTATGATATTTTATCAGTTCGATTGCAAAATTACCTTGATAAGGTAGTGTGAGCTAGTAATTCAGCAATTTATTGGACTATTGTATTGTGTAGATGTTGTTGCCTGGCTGATGTTTCTGCTGGGTGATAATCAATTTGGCTATAACTGCAATTGCGGCTAATTAGGAAGGGATCCGAGCCATGGAAAACGCTCGCGAAAAGATGATCATTGGGGCTACTCCAGTGCAATGCTATGCCATTGCATCGTCTTTTGAGGACTATCCCTCTTGGGCCCAGGATATTAAGAAAGTTCAAGTTATTAGACGTGACGACAGTGGTCGTCCCACCGAGGTCACCTATCGAGCCGGGGCTTTTGGCCGCACTACCTCATATACCCTGAGATACGACTATTCATTAGCTCCCACGTCACTGTCCTGGATACAAATTGTAGGAGATATAACCTCTAAACTCGATGGTTCTTACACCTTCGAATCACTGGACTTTGACCAGACCGAAGTAACCTATGAATTGAGTGTGGAATTGGCGGTTCCTATCCCTGGTTTTGTCAAACGGAGGGCCGAGGGAAGAATAGTGCATGCGGCGCTTCGCGACCTAAAGGATCGGGTTGAGTCCCAGGCCTCAATCAGCCCGAGCGCTTCTAAATGATCTTTAGGTCTGTCGCGCCAAATTATTGAGGGCGTCATCAATTAACTTCAGTGGCAGAGTTTGCAATTATGGACGATGCAGTTATGGCCAGTGAAACCTGCCAAAATATGGCGGTGCCTGCAAATAACTGTTGCCGAGGCGAGTATTTTGATCGTTTCTTCGGGTCAGGTTTTATGATTCTGTCTTGTCGAAATTTGAGCTGCTCAAATTCGATCGAAGATCGGAATACTGTTTTATTATCTATTCAAAAAAGTTTGCGGAAGCTTCTTCTTCGTCTGAGCCTAAAATGATTACGATTTGCGGGTTCGGCTCACTTGTGGTGCTTAGCGATACTTGTACTAAGCATTTGTCCTATAGAACAATTTGAGATTTGCATCTGCAGGTTAGAGTGAATTATATAAATCATGGAGACTAGGGTGTTTACATGGAATTTCGACGAATAACAGGTTTGCCACCATACGTTTTTGGTGTTATCGATTCCTTGAAGGCTCAAGAGAGAAGGGCTGGAAAGGATGTAATTGATTTGGGATTCGGTAATCCTGATATTCCATCACCTGATATTGCTGTAAAAAAGTTGGCGGAAGCTGCTCTTAATCCTAGGAACCATCGATATTCCTCCAGTCGAGGACTGCCCAACTTGCGCAAGGCAGTGGCGGATATGTACATGAGAAAGTTCAATGTTGAGCTAGATCCCGAAACCGAGGTTGTCACCACAATTGGCGCCAAGGAAGGGTTCTCTCATCTGATGTGGGTATTAGTTGGTCCCGGCGACGTCGCACTGGTGCCTTCACCATCGTATCCGATCCACATTTGGGGACCCCTGTTTGCTGGTGCAGAGGTGAGACAGGTTCGTCTGGGGCCAACTTCTAGGAGCGAAGCTTTAGGTGAGGTGCCCAGAAGAGGTAATCCAGAGGAGTTCCTTTCTAATCTGGTGGAGGCGTTTGAATCTTCATGGCCCAGGCCCCGGGTGATAGTTATTTCATTTCCACATAATCCAACCACAACTAGCGTCGATCTGGAATGGATGACGAGAATCGTTGAATTTGCCAGGGAGCGTGAAGTGATCCTGGTTCACGATTTTGCATATTCTGATACAGCCTTTGATGGTTACAAACCTCCTTCTGTACTTCAAGTTCCAGGCGCCAAGGATGTTTCGGTTGAACTTTACACTTTGACCAAGTCCTATTCGATGGCTGGTTGGCGTGCCGCTTTTATGGTTGGCAACCGTGACGTTGTGGCTGCACTAACTAAATTGAAGAGCTATCTGGATTATGGAACCTTCCAACCTATTCAGATCGCAGCAACGGTCACGTTAAATGAGGCGGACGCTTATCCCCCAGTTGTGAACCAGGTTTATCAGTCTCGCCGTGATGTCCTTTGCGAAGGATTGAACAGGATTGGCTGGGAAATAGAAAAGCCCAGGGGAACCATGTTTGTCTGGAGCGAAATTCCAGAGCCATACCAGGATTTAGGCTCTCTTGAATTTGCCAAGTTCTTAGTTTCCGAGGCTCACGTGGCAGTATCGCCTGGCGTCGGATTTGGACCTGGAGGAGAGGGTTTTGTCCGATTCGCGCTGATAGAGAACGAGCAGCGAATTCATCAGGCAGTGAGAAATCTCAAGAAGGTTCTACCGAAACTTTGATTGATTGAGGGTTTGGAAGAGCTCTAAGCTTTTTGGCCTTTGGTGGGAGATAGTTGAGCGCCCGGCGCATTCCAAATAAATTCACATTCTTGAAAGACAGCGGAAACCGTGCTGAAATAAATAATGGTTAGGATCTGACTGTGCCCAGATTTATTCTACGGATATGGCTTGATGACAGGCCGGGAGCCCTTGGGGCAGTGGCATCAAGAATTGGTTCAGTTCGTGGTGACTTGGTTGGAATAGAAATTCTTGAACGTGGTGCGGGACGCGTCATAGACGAGTTGATCGTAGATCTTCCCAGCCTCGAACTAGTGGACCTTATGGTGAGGGAAGTTCAGGAAGTTGATGGGGTGGACGTCGAGAATATTGGATTAGAGCCGAGGCCAGAGCGGGATCCAAGGCTTGACCCAATTCTCAGTGTGGCAAGCGCCATAGAACAGGACACTCTGAAAGGTGTGGTTTCAGAACTGTGCCGAAGAGTGAGTAACGATTTTATGGCAAAGTGGTGTGCCATCTACAACATTTCTGAAAGCACAGTGATCGACAGTTATGGCGAGCGTCCTCTGGATGGCTGGTTGCGCGCTTATATTGATGGTGTCCTAGGAGGTCAGGCAGGTAGCAGCGGAGTGGATATTGATAACCAGCCTTCCGACTTGGCGCTCACACTGCTTCGAAATTCTGGTTTAGTTTTGATCCTAGGGAGGAACGGTAGACCTTTTAGGGATTTGGAACGGATGCAGCTTGATGCCATTGGGCGGATCAGCGATGTGAAGTTGGCTTTATTTGTTGAAGCTGGCTAATTTATCCTGAAAACGTAACCATTTGTCTAATTTCGATGCAGCGGCCCTTGGGTTGGCAGAAGGAACATAGTTAGCTTCGTCCGTGGTTTCATAATTTGATATAAAACTGTCTAAACCAGGGAGCGTCGAGAGTGCGGCTCCGTAAGCAGAGGTTCTAGGCAACCTGGAGCAAAGTACACTAATGTGGTTGAGATCTGAGATGAGCTGAAACAGCAGCTCTAAATGGTCTGTGACATCCCCCATCGACAGTGACTGCAGCGGGACTGGGTTTGACTTGTTCCAAAGTGTGATAAAACTTGATATTTGTAGTGCAATCGACTCAAGTCCAGCTCTGGCGATGTGGAATTTATTTGATGAGACGCTTAGGCCAGCCAATAGTAACGAAGTGCTTTGGGTTTTGTCAGTATTAGTTGTCCGGTATGGAACCAAGGTCACTTGTTCTGCGCTGCGTACCTGTTTGGCCAGGCTATGCAACTCTGTCAGGGAGTGTCCTAGGTTGAAGTTGGAAAACAGCCACCGTAAAGTATCTTTAATTTCGGGCATCGTGATTTCGCTTAAGTAAGTAGTCTCGCCCTCAGGTAGCTGCCATGCTATAAAAGTGTTATCGGGGTCGTGGACTTCAGATCCCGTATTAATAAGCATTCTTGCACTCGGTTCTAAAAACAGTACTCCTTGACCTGGTAATAGGCACCCATGTGAAAGCAGCTGGGCACTTTGGCTAGACAGAAATGAGCTGACTCTTAGTTCTCTTCCGTCTGCCAGATGGATTTTTCCTAGAGTGTTCGACGGATTACTGGACGGCGTGAAATTTGGATGTTGAGTGGGTTTTAATCCCACTTCTTCTGGGATGACACCTTTGTCCATTTGTTGAATCTGATTCAATGTGTAGAATCTTGAGGCACAAGAGGGGTCAGTCAAGGGTGAAGTTGAACCAGTCAGCTGACTTAGCAGCCAGGATTCTAAGCTTCCTAAGATTAGAGAATCATTCACTTGCGCAGTTCGTATGAGCCGCTGAAAGTCGGTAGCTGATTGAGAATTGTTGGCAGCGTTAGTTGGCTCGGTCAGCTTACTTTGGGCGTCATAACTTAAAAGCCTCCCTGGCGCCTTCACCGGATCCCCAATTGGAACTGAGCTGTTTCGGTCCCATAGGAGTACAAATCGGTTAGCGCCGGATAGTCCCAATGCCTGAGGTGTTTCAGTTTCAATAGAAACTAGCGAATCGAGGTGCGCCATGATCTGAGTAAGCAGTTCAGAAGGATTAGGTTGATGTGGTTCACTCAATTGGGAATTTATCGCCACTTCTATTGATCGGACTTGACTCCCCATCTCGTCGATGACGCTAAAGTTCAACGAGGTGTGGCCAATGTCCAATCCAATCCAAGTCTTCACACCTAATAAAGGTAATGGATTCTGGACTTGAAATCCGCCTCACGGAGAAATCCGGGGGCTTGCGGGCTTATTTTGGTCACTTAGGAGTCGAAGTTTTCCGGGACGCTGACGCAGCCGTTACAGGCTTTGCCAGTGATCTCCCACTGTGCCCTGTCACCCGCTCCGAAAGATAATGAGGCAACAATGTTTTACCGCTAGGTTTGCTTTGGCATTGCTGATGAATCTGGAACCGGTACTGCCAAATACCTCTTGGTTCTAAGCGTTTCCTGTCTGACTGGCTGTATTGCGTGGACTAAACGTCTGGCAGACTCTCACGCGACTGTCCTTGACCTACGGAAGAATCCGGAGCCTTGTGGGCTTAGATTAGTCAAGCTTCATTTTTATCTATAGTTTTCTGAATTGAGGTAAAGTCTTGCCAGACCCGCTGGAGACCTTCGTTTAGATCGACTTTGAATTCCACCCCTAAATTCTTGGCCAATTGATTTGTTACTTTGACACCCCTCATTTCACCTCGTTGAGCTTCCACTTGTGAATAGGGAATTGGGGCTCCTACCACTTCCGATACCATCGAAATAAGTTTTTTTACGGTTACTGATTCACCGGATCCGATAATCACTGGACCCGTAAAACTTTTGGTAGCCAGAGTGATAAACGCGTTAACCACATCGGAAACATGAACGTAATCCCGAAACTGATCGCCGTCACCATAGATGGCGAATTGACTTTTGCCAAGTGCAGTTCGCATTAGCCTGGGAACGATGGAATCTTTTTTCCACATTCCCTCACCGTATACATTTGTTAGTCGCAACATGGTCGAAGCCACTCCGTAGCTAGCACTATATGAGTGGGCAAGCATTTCTGCAGCTGCTTTCGTGGATCCATACGGGGTGAGGGGATTTAGAATTGCCGACTCGGTAATCGTGTCTCCCTCAAAATCTCCTACTACAGCGTTTGTCGAAGACGTGAGGAAATGTGATGCTCCCAACATACGTCCAATCTCGAGGACGTTCTGAGTGCCAAGAACATTTGTTCTGAATGTTGTCTGGGGATCAGTTATTGACTCGAGCACCGACGTGCGGGCTGCCAAGTGAAAGATGATATCGATACTAGAAGGCATTCTGGATAGCATCGTCTGAAGATTTCGAATGTCGCACTGGATATGATTCACTTCCGGGTTCGAACTTGATGTCAGATCAACAACTGTGACTGAATCAGCGTAGTCTAATGACAGGTTTACCAAGTGCGTTCCGATGAATCCTGAACCGCCGGTTATGAGTACATTTCCTAATTTCATTCTTTTCACATCGTCTCTATTTGTCTGAGTGGATCCGTTTGGCTAACCAAAGGCCTTAGAATTGTGAAGTATGGTTAACCTCCGTAAAGAGTTTAGACAATGGTATGGCGGACCGGTTGGCCAGAAAGCTATTCGGTATACGCTTGGGTCAGGCATTTCTTTCTTGATTTCCCAAGTTGTATTTATCGCTTCTTATGGAGTGTTTCATCTCTTTGATGCCAGGGGTTCCTCTATATTCGCAACCTTGGCTGGAGCGGTTCCCTCTTATTTTATGAACCGTTATTGGGCATGGCAAAAGAAGTCGAAGTCTCATCTATCCAAGGAGGTAATTCCATACTTTGTGATGGCCGTAGTGTCTCTGGTGTTTTCCACCTGGTCTACTGATTTTGCATCGTCGCATCGGCAAATCGTAGGTAATTCCCACTTCAAGCAGGTTGTATTCGTCGATGGCGCCTACATACTATCCTTCGCGATTCTATGGCTAGCCAAGTACACCTTTATGGATAAAGTACTTTTCAGCAAGCGGTCGCCAGAGGTTGAACAAGTATCAGCGTGATCTAGATATCATTGCAAATCGTTCGAGGGTTAACGGCTGAATCTTCAATTATTGGCCTTACTAAGAGTCAAGATTTGCCTGGCTGCATCTTCATTCAAAGTTTCAGGCTTGATTTTTTTCTGGAAACCTTAGGATATGTCAGCAAAATCAGAAATGCGGCTAATGAGACGAGAGAGATAGCGATTCCTTCGTAGGCAGAAGAGGGATGGTAGTAAACCGTTATATACCATGTTCCTCTGGGTACCGCTATCTTCTGCGTTATTCCTCTTGTCGACACAGGGAGCGTTCTGATTGTGCTTGAATTCGGAGCCTGATAGTTAACTTTCCATCCAGGCGCTGTTGTCTCAGCCCAATTGATGTAGGAAGTCTTTGTCGCCACAACTTGAAGTTTGAGTGTTCCGTTTAAAAGCGTTGAGTGTTGAAGGATTTTGACCGACGAAGAGGCAGGTTTTAGAATTGGCTGTGCCATTGCGTTTGTGAAGCTCGATACGTCATGGGTAATCCCGTTGAAAATGAAATGGGGATATGTAAGGTAGCTGGTTAGAGAACCGTGCATGGCGAAATATCCATTAGTCGAGGAAACTCCCACTCCTACGGCTAACGCATTACTGGGATCGGATAAGGCAGCGGAAAGATTTTGGTGGATTACAACTCCGATCGCGTTTATCGGCTTCGACTTACTTTCTGATGGAGAAAAATGAAGAGCTCCTGTTGGCTGAGACTTGGAATTCGAACGACTCAGCCACAGTATCGAGCCTCCTTTTTGCAGAAGACCCACTTTTACGATTGAGCTTGGCTGAAACTGGCTTCCCAGGTGGAGATCGAGGCCTTTCACATTGAGGAGGCGACCAAAGTAACCAGACGTTGATATTGAACGTGTTGTAGAGTGTGGATTCGAGTTATTTGCGGACGGAGTCAGTACCTGTGGAATCGGCACCAAAGTCGGTGAACCATATGGTTCGATCAGATATCTCCAGTTGGTAAGGATCAGCTTGGTGCCAAGCTGATTAACTAATGGAGATGCAAGCAGTTTTGGATCCAGTGTTGCCTGCGCATGACTGCCTGTAGCTTCTTGATAGTTTTTTAATGAAAGGGAGCTATACCCCTGGATGGACATATTGCCAGCGGCAATATTTAAGTTGGGCTGACCATAGGCCATAGTTTGGCTGTAGGAATATAGGTTGGGGTTATAAAGAGCAAATCGGTAGTTACTTCCGATTGCTGAATGCACCAGTTCCATCTGCGGGCTTGTTGAGCGAAATATGTCCAGATAGCTCGGGGTGCCGAAAGTGCCAAATATATTGAAGGCAAGCAAATCTATCAGTACCGTAGCGACTATGAACTGCTTCGATCTTCGAGTTGTGATTGTACCGCTAGCTGCCTTGTAATAGCAGTATCCCGCCACCAACGCGACAACCAGTTGAATCAGGTAAATCTCTAGTTCGAGTGATTTTGTAAGGTAGAGAGGACTGGCTGAAGCCTTGAAGAACCTTTCTACCTGAACCGGTTTGGCGATGAATGCCAGATATAGAACGGTAATGAGAACCGATGGAGAAAAGGTGAGAAGAGCCAGTTTCAGGCGGTTTTTCTGACTGCTTTTTAGAATTCTATCGAGCCAGAAGGTGAAAAAAACTATTATCGAGGTATCAAAGACTAATATGTTTCGGCCCGATAGACGTTGCTTACCATAGAGGGGAAGATGGTACAGCAATGACTCGAGGGGAGTATGCCCACCAAGAGCCAAAAGCACGCTAACAACTGCCATTGCAAAGTAGGGGATTAGTTCGCTTTGAAGCGTTCTTCTAATAAGGCGGGCGACGGTAGAAATTAAGGCGATTACTGGCCCGATTGTTGAGTAAATTATTACCTCTTCCCAGTTGAAAGGTCCAAAATACCCTGGAATATTAAATGCTCCTGGACCGCCAAAAAGGTATGGAGCGACAAGTGAGAAGAAATATTGGGGAGCATAAGATCCGAAGCTAACGAAGGATAGAGTAGGGGCTGACCTTTGTGAGATCCTTTGAAAGGCCAAGCCGGGAATCCATTGGGCTGCAGATAAACCTAGAGCAATGAGTCCTGCGAGGGAAAGAAAGAGGACTTTCCGTAGAAATTGATCCCTGAATCTAATCAACTCAACGATGGAAAAAACGATTAGCATGATCAACTCGTCAAGCATTGCTTCAGGAGCTCCAGCAAGCACCACCATGCAATATAGAAATGCCAGGTAAAGCGAGTAGGCTAGCTTGTTGTAACTATTGTCTTCGATGATTCTTTTAGTGCATAGAAGCATCCACGGGGCAAGAGATATCCCGGTGATCATGTCCAGGTGAACACCTTGACCGACCATCACCCCGGAATAGGCAAAAACGAGTCCCCCAACTGTCGCTGAAAATTTGGTTATTTTATACTCTCTCATCAGCCGGTAAAATCCCAGTCCAGCCAAGAAGTAAGGTATTGCCTGGGTTATCCCCCAAGCTATTTGGGATGGTAGAAATATGTAGAGCCAGGAGCTAGGGAGATAGAATCCGGCATTGAAGCCGGCCATCAGAGGCGTACCAGACCAGTCAAATTTGTTCCATAGCGGCAGATACCCTTGTGAGGCAATATCACCAGCCAGTTTCCGCAAAGGGTTGAATTGTATCAGATTGTCGCCGCTTGCAAAAGGATGTCCAAAAGCAGATGGAACTATAAATGTGCCAATTGCCAGGACGAGAAAGAGCACCCAAGGTTGCTTCCAGCGACTTTGAGGAGCTATAGCGGTCTGGGAGCGGCTCACGTGTGGGCCGCTTTGACAATACGGCAAATGTACTTATCTCGTACTGTAGTTTGCAGCACTGCCTTGAGATAGTACAATCCATACTTCCAGTTCGGCCCCTTTTTCGAGGTTCCTGCAGTACGCTTTGACATTTTGACCGGGTGCTGGTACAGCTTGAAACCTGCCAGGATAGCGGAGATGAGTATTTCCGACGACTGATATTGACGTTGCTCGAGCCTTACTTTGTTCAGAACTTCGCTTTTATAGCAGCGTATTCCTGACGAGGTATCGCCAACTTCCTGGCCTAGCAGACCCGAGATGATTCGGTTAAATACCGATACCCCGATGTCTCGGACCGGATCTCCTACTTCTGTTGAACCAAGCTTTCTGGATCCCTGTGAGAAATCTGCCTCATCCTTTACAAGCGGAGCTAGAAGTGGTTCTATATCGATTGGGTCCCATTGCCCATCTCCGTCTACCACGGCCACGTATTGGACGTTGTTTTGAAGTGCTAGCAGATAACCAGCTTTGAGTGCGGCGCCTTGTCCAGAATTAGTTGGCATATCTAGCACAAGTGCTCCCTTGGAGCGGGCTACAGCCGCAGTGCCGTCTGTTGATCCGTCGTTTATTACCACTATCTGTGTTTTAAGCCCAAGAACAACTTCGGGAACCTGCTCGATTACTTCTCCCACAGAGCCTTCTTCGTTGTAGGCGGGGATCAGCACAATAACAGATTGTGAATCTATAGCACCATAATCCTGAATCAATTGATCAAATGCCGTTCTCAGATCTTGATTGACCCCTGTCGCGATGATCTCCTGATTGGTGGGTTCAATTGATAGCAATTTGTCAAACACAATGATAATACGATAACCAGTCTGCAGAAAAAATGTGGTCACCGTTGATATGTGCTTGCTTCATATACTCTCTTTCAATTTATCGAATGCGAAATCGCATTAATTGCCAGAAGGTTCTTGACAATTTATAATAACAATGATGAAATTACACAGGATATTGTGTTTACGATCAGAAAATAACTACATATTGTGTTTTTTGCTTGCAATGTCACTCCGAAGGTGTAGTATCGATTGAACGCAAAGGATACCGTCACAGATCATATATTGAACGAAGAAGTAAGATAAGTCGACTGAGTTTCAGGTGTTCTCATGGTAGTCATCCATGCTAGGCGGACAAATTTTTACATAGCAAAGTTGGAGAATAAAATGCTTTGCATTTTTATTGGGGAAGGTAATTAATATGGCAATAACATCCCAACAATCAGGCATAGGATTGCGGCGACATTTTACGACTCCTGGTGTACATCCTTACGATACGGTCGTATGGGAGCGAAGAGATGCTCGGATTGTCAATTTTCAGGATGGCTCAATTGCATTTGAGCAGTTGGGGGTCGAAGTGCCCTCAACCTGGAGCGTCAATGCTACAAATATTTTGGCTCAGAAATACTTCAGGGGAACTTTGGGTACTCCCGAGAGAGAGTGGTCACTCAAGCAAGTAGCTGATCGGGTCACAGATACCATTTGCGCTTGGGGAATCAAGGATGGCTACTTCTCGGATGATGATGAAGTGAATGCGTTCTCCGATGAGTTGAAATACGCGATTATCCATCAACATGCTGCTTTCAACTCTCCTGTATGGTTCAATATCGGAGTGCCTGGAGTTCCGCAGCAGGCGAGTGCTTGTTTTATTCTGGCTGTTGACGATGACATGAACTCGATTCTCAATTGGTATGTCGAAGAGGGGATTATATTCAAGGGTGGCTCAGGCTCTGGCATAAATCTTTCTAAGATTCGTTCTTCCCAAGAGCTATTGAAGGGTGGAGGAACTGCCTCAGGCCCAGTGAGCTTTATGCGGGGTGCTGACGCGTCTGCAGGGACCATCAAGTCCGGGGGTAAAACCAGAAGAGCAGCAAAGATGGTGATCCTAAATGCCGATCATCCAGATGTTGAAGAATTTATTTGGTGTAAAAGTATTGAGGAGCGTAAGGCCAGAGCTTTGCGCGATGCTGGCTTCGACATGTCTTTAGACGGTAAAGACAGTTTTTCCGTCCAGTATCAAAATGCCAACAACTCTGTGAGGGTAACCGATGAGTTTATGGAGGCAGTGGTAAACAATACTGATTGGGACCTCAAGGCGGTAACGGATGGCTCAGTTATAAAGACCATAAAAGCTCGGGATTTGATGAGACAAATTTCGCAAGCAGCGTGGGACTGTGCTGACCCCGGGCTTCAGTACGATACAACTATCAATAAGTGGCACACTGCCCCTAACACCGATCGAATCAATGGCTCCAATCCATGCTCTGAGTACGTACACCTTGATAATTCAGCTTGCAACCTTGCCAGTCTGAACCTATTGAAGTTTTTGGGTCCGGATGATGTTTTCGATATCGAAGGTTTCAAGGTAACAGCGGAAGTGTTCTTTATTGCTCAGGATATTTTGGTCGGTAACGCTGATTATCCAACTCAGAAAATAGGTGACACCTCTCGTAGATTCCGTGAGCTTGGAATTGGCTATGCCAATCTTGGTGCAATGCTGATGGCGCTTGGTTTGCCTTATAACTCAGATTCCGGACGGGCTATGGCGGCTTCGGTGACGGCGCTGCTCACTGGTACTGCCT
Source organism: Actinomycetes bacterium (assembly GCA_021803345.1). GTDB lineage: Bacteria > Actinomycetota > Acidimicrobiia > Acidimicrobiales > Acidimicrobiaceae > SCQM01. The sequence goes on along the minus strand of JAJZLS010000051.1, from coordinate 664 downwards.
ATGCTGCTTCCGCCAGAATGGCTACCCGCCTCGGACCGTTCGCAGGATTCCATGAGAACCGGGAGCCAATGTTGAACGTTCTAAAGATGCACAGGGCGGCGGCAGATGAGATTGACGTTAATCTTGCTGATGGCGAGCTTTTGAATGCAGCCAAGCAGGCTTGGGATGAAGCAATTGAGATTGGCACTGCATATGGTGTGCGTAACTCTCAAGCTTCGGTGCTTGCACCTACCGGTACCATAGGCTTGCTGATGGATTGTGACACTACCGGCGTTGAACCCGATCTTGGTTTGGTAAAAACTAAGAAGCTTGTAGGTGGCGGTACGATGTCGATTGTAAATCAGACTATACCCAGAGCACTTGTAAGGTTGGGTTATAGTCAATCTCAAATTGACTCGATTATTTCTTACATTGACAGCCATAAGACCATAGTGGGAGCCCCAGAGCTCGACCCTAGACACATGGCGGTGTTCGCATGTTCTATGGGTGACAACACTATTCATTACAGTGGTCACGTGAAAATGATGGCGGCCGTCCAGCCATTTATTTCCGGGGCAATTTCAAAGACTGTCAATATGCCGGAGGAAGCTACTGTTGAAGATATTGAGCAGTTATTTGTAGATGCCTGGAAGATGGGCGTAAAGGCCGTTGCTATCTACAGGGA
>JAJZLS010000074.1:22258-54693 GCA_021803345.1 Actinomycetes bacterium | reverse complement strand
ATATCTTGCCAGAAGTTTTAGGCCTACGGCGTCCAGACGGGTTTTCAATTCTCCGGTCTGATCATTCAGGACTGCTCTATTGGGAGCATTTTTTATCGTCGATCCTCTTTTGCCAAGTAATGCCCTCGAGGCAATGTCGCAGCTTCTGGGTTCGAATTCCGGACCATCGGTGTACCCTATTGGAGCATTTACCACCACGATCGAGAACGATGGAGATTCACTTAGAATCTCCGAGAACGATTCGTATAGCCTGGGAGTCTCAAGGGCAAATACAGCGCCACCGATCTTGGCAGTCCCTGTGACCCAGTGTTTTCCCCATGGGGTTGCCCCGCAGATTGTTGAATAGGGGAGCTGCGGACCCCGCCTTGGACTCATCTGGCTATCTCTGCTTTATCGTTGATCTGCCTGAAAGCTCCATGTGACGGGCAAGTTCTTTTGGCCGTGCGCTAACACCGAGGGCATCTTCGTATGTCACGGTGCCGTCAATTACCAGTTTGGCAAGACTGCTCTCTAGTGTTTGCATTCCTTCTTTTGTTCCAGTAAACATCACATTATTGAGTTGACTGGAGCGACCTTCACGAATCAGGTTTCTAACCGAATGTGTTGCAATAAGTACTTCATATGCAGCCACGCGGCCGCCACCGATCTTCGGCACAAGCCTCTGGGCAATTACGGTACTGAGGGAGGCTGATAGCTGAACCCGAATCTGCTCTTGACGTTCGGCTGGGAATACGTCGATTATTCTGTCAACCGCTTGTGCGGCGTCATTGGTGTGCAAGGTGGCTAAGACGAGGTGCCCGGTTTCTGCCATGGTCAGTGCAAGTTGGATCGATTCCACGTCACGCATTTCACCAATCAGAAGAACATCTGGATCTTCTCTAAGCGCGGAACGCAGAGCCCTGTCAAACGATGGACTATCCAGGCCAATTTCACGCTGGGAAACAGCGGCTGTTTTGTGGTTATGCACGTATTCAACCGGGTCTTCGATGGTCAATATATGACAAGCCCTGGTTTCATTGATCTTATCGATTATAGAAGCCAAGGTTGTGGATTTTCCCGAACCGGTAGGCCCGGTGACCAGGACGAAACCCCGTGGCTGATCGACCACCAGATTGGCAGCATATGGCAGACCAAGTTCTTCGAAACTCGGAATCTTAGAAGGGATGATTCTAAGGGCCAGGGCTGATTGGCCCCGTTGGGTGAAAAGGCTTCCTCTTATTCGCGCCAGATTATTCCACGAGAATGAGAAGTCGACATCAAGTTGAGATTTGAAAATGGTCAGCTGCTCTTCGCTAAGAAGCGGCATCGCTATTTCATCGATCTGTTCAGCGGTCAGCTCACTAGCCTGTTCCAGCGCCAGGAGCTGACCGTCAACACGTATTCTCGGACTTGATCCACCCGAAAGAAGAAGATCTGTCCCACCTCTATCCCAAAGGATCTGAAGCCATGGGTCTATCTTGGAGGTCTGATTAGCTGTCACTTAGTTACTTTATACCCTTGGTTCACTACAGAGTTGATAATGTAGAGCCGATATCCATATTTGATTGTTGAGGCTACTGAACCCCGCTGCAGGAGCTTACACCTGTGTATGGTGATAACGCGGAACCGCTCGTTACTTGGCCAGGAGGCGAGGTGGCAATTTCCAATTGGCCTGTGCTGCTAAGCGCATATGCATAGTGGGGCAAGTTGCTGGGCCAAGACTGCAGGTAAGGGCCACCATCGGAAACGGTCGTACTACTACCTGTTTGAGGCAGCAGCATCGGTATAGTTGGTGTTAAGGTTGGGTTATTGGTGGCGAATGCTGCCAATGCAGTCTGGATTGTAGTTCCATCTGCCTCACAGGCTGAAACTGCGCTCTTTCCGGTAATGCCACCCAGGGCAAATACAACTACTGCTGCCAAGATACCAAGTACCACAATTACGATCAGAAGTTCTATAAGGGTGAAACCACCCTCTGTCTCCTCGGCAGCCCTGCGCTGCATTATCTTGCGGTAAGCTGAAAACATTATTCTACCTTTCATCGGTGGGCCTACCAATTGATCAGCGCAACGTGCTCTTTCTCAAGGTAATTCGACTCTTCCACACTATATACAACTATCGGCACCATTCGCATGATTCTTTAGCATTGATTTGTGGTTCTTTTTTGAAATCCGCAACTATCAAGTTTTGCTAGCTGGAGTGCACTTTTCTTACTTGGATAAGCCACTTTTATATTTAGCCTCAGCTAATTAAAGGTTGGTCCATATTGACTTGTTCCTTCAGCCGTGGTAACCGTGACGTAGTAAGAGGAGCTACTCGAAAGAGCGGGCCAGTTTGCGGTAATGGTTGTGGAGTTTACAACAGCTACACCAGTGGCTTGAATAATAGAGTTGCTGGAAAGATTGGTGTTTACAAACTGCACCGTTGCTCCGCCGACAAAGTTGGTACCTGTAATTGTCATTCCCGAGCCTCCGGAGCTAGATCCGGAAGTGGGGCTGATGGTTGTAACAGTGGGTGGAGTGTCATCAAATATCCAGGAATTTATGTTCATGCTTTCGCCGCAGGTGGTTGTGCACTGTGCGGTTGATATAGGTTCAATCGGGGATGGATAGTCGTCAAATATCACCACCACATAAAGCAGCGGAGTTGTACCACATTGAGCTGCGGTGACGGTGCTCTGGCAGGCAAAAAAGGTGACCACCCTGGTTTTTGTGCTCAGTGGAGCCCATCGGGTGCTACACCAAACGTCGATATTTTGGTTGTTTAGCGAGACTTGAGAAGGGGTTGAATCTGAATTCCAGCAGGACTGAGGAGGAGATGCATTCAGCGTTTGCGGCATAAAGTTGTATCGGACTTTTTCGATCGCAAGTTCAACAGCGCTGTCTGCTGTCGACTGGCGGGACTGTGCCAATTTGAACTTAGATGCATTATTTAGATCATTCGTGGCCAGACTCGAAAGTGAAAGCACTATCAGACTGGAAACGATCATAAATACAAGTGCCAGAATAAGAGAACTCCCTGACTCATCAAGTATGCGGGATCTCCCTCCTAAGTCACCGAAGTGTTTGGAGAATTGTTGCGATGTTCTGGTTGTCTTAGCTTGGGATTTTCTGGTCATGCTTTACTCCCAGGTCACCTTGTGCGAATTGTGAGCTGTGAGTGGCAGCCCTTTTTGACTTGGTGAGGCAAGACCGCTGCTAGATGATCTGCCAGCGTTACAGTTGGTTACAAAATTGAGAGTTTGGATTACCGACTGACTTGAAACGGTTATTTGGCTGGCAGTATTTGCGATATTGGTCGAGTAAGCGGGGTCATCTACTACCACTGAGATGGTTGTGGAAACAGCCAGTGAATTTGTAACCGATATGTTTATAAGCTGAGGAGTAGTTGATCCGGTAGAGCACTGAGTTATGAAACTGGATCCATTCCAATACTCGATTGAGGTAATAGCTGCGCTATAGCCGGTTGGGACTCCAAAGTTCAGGCTTTGATATGTGGACGGTATTGCGCAGGAGGCAAACAGCGGGTTGGCCTGGAGTTCGATCTGGGACATGGTGTTTTCAGAGACGGTTCGCAGAACGGTGTCCAAGCTGACGAAGGTTCGGTGCTTGGCTGACGCAGTTATCGCAGTTGTGAACGCCACGAGAAACGATACAACGCAAAGGCTGATCACTACCAAGGTCACCAGAACTTCTAGCAGGGTATCGCCAGCCTCGGATTGTTTTTGATGTTTCTCGGTTAGAGCTTTGACGATTGAGTCTGGATGCAAAATGCGCTTGTTCATGGTGAATTTATGGTCAAGTTGATATTGTTGCCAAATGAAGCAGTTCCAGTCTCTAGAAACGTTGTAGTCACTGCGACGTTGCTTCCGGTTATTAGGGTGCCATAAGGGATGTAGATCCCGCCGGTGAGAGAAAGATTGGACGATACGTTGGTGTTATTGCCGATCGTTACGGTTCCGCCCTGTACAGAGTCCCATATCACCACTCCGTCATATCCGGAGAGCGAGGAGAGAGTGAAACTGTTGTTATTCCCTAAATTTACTGGGCCACTGCCGATATAAAGAAGGACATTGGATCCGTTAGCGGTGACATTATTTCCTGTGGTGAGCGGAGAGGTGCCATCGAATATGAATGCGCCGCTTGAAAAATTGACGGTAGCGTTGTTAGGAATTGAGAGACCCTGTTGGAACCAGTAGTTCCCGGTACCAGTGAAATCGATAACAACGTTGGAAGACGTTGAAAAGGAAGGCTGCGTTCCATAAATTCCCGACGGACACGAATAGGTGATAGTGGTGGTTCCACCAGAGGTGGTGGTTGCAGAGGTACAGGATTGATCGGACCCACTGGGATCACTTGGCGCTGTCAGATTACTGAAAGGATTGGAAAAATGGTTGTTGTAATATTCCGTGGAGGGATACGTTGCTTTGCTATTTGCTGCTATTGAATTCAGTTGTGTATCTCCAGTGATTACCGATGACGCGGTTATGGTTCCCCCGTTTGAAACTGTAACTGTATTTGGGCAAGTTGACTCCACCCCGAGTATTCCATTGCCAGTCCCTGAACCGGAATTGATAGTTATTGTGCCCTGGCCTGCTTGAAACGCATTGCAGGAAGTTGGGTCGAGGACCATAAAAGGAGCATATGGAGCTCCTCCGGTGGGAACTCCTCCACTCAGCGAAGTCCAAAGCCTGGGAGTTGCGCTTAAGCTGTAGCTGTAGTTGCTTGAGAGCTCCAGTACAGTTATTGTCACCGAGGAGACTCCGGCAGCAGATATCCAGCCTGTCGATGAAGCACAGCTTATTGCGGTGGTTGAGCAGGTGACTGTAGGAGCTGCCTGGTTGGCTGAAATATTGGTAACCAAAGTGGTCGTGGTGCTCGGTGTTGAAAGATTGCCAAATGTGCATTCTTGTCGTACCAGATTATATGTGGTAGTTGCTCCGGAGATCGGACTGACAATGTAGGAGACTACTGTTTGAGAGGAATTCCATTCGAGTCCCAAAATTTGATTGCCAGTGCCGCACTCTGGAGAACTGGTCGGCTGGGTAGTCAATTGTTCGGCACTTTGTACGTCTTTTATGTAGTAGGCAGACAGTATTTGCGAGTTGGCAGAATCTGTGATCCGATTTGAGGTGCTGGTATGGAGGGTGAATACCGAGAGTATTCCCATCGATATCGCACCTACCACCATTGGGAGGATGGCAACCACAATCAAAAGCTCTATCAGGGTAAAACCATGCTCGCTCCTGTTGGGGTCCGCAAATTCGCCAGGAAGTCTTTTAAAATGCCGGTGATTCGGCCGCGATTTTGCCGATCGAAAGGGTTTCATCCCACTTTGACCTGATTATAAATTCCATACATGGCTGAAATAAGCGCTACAGCCACAAAGCCGACTACCACCCCCATAATGATGATGATGGCGGGCTCAAAAAGCGAGGTTACCCGTTCCACTTTGGTGTCAAGTTCTTGGCTGTAGTACTCAGCTGCCACTTCGAGCTGCTGATCCAGAGTTCCAGTTTCTTCTCCCACTCTGAACATTTGTTTGGCCGCGCCCGGGAAAAGCCCGGTGCGCGCTATCGGAGCAGCAAGCCCTTGACCCTCCATCATTTCTTCCCTGATCAGTTCGAATGCATTTTTATACACTGCATTATTTGCGGACTCGGCTGTAACTGCCAAGGAACGGGGTAGATCCACACCAGCTTTGAGCAAAGAGGCCAGGATTCGACATGTTCGCTCGAGGATCGCCACCTGTGAAACATCTCCTACTACTGGAAGTTTCAGTAACCAGCTGTCAAGTTTGGCTCTGCCGCTGTCAGAGCGTCTCAGTGAAATAAATCCTCCTACTACGGTGATGAAAATAAACAATAGGACATACCACCAGTGGGATACCATCCCGGAAAAATCAAGCAGCATTCGGGTCGGAAGCGGTAGCTTGGCGTGCATTGACTTGAAAAAGACTACGAATCTCGGCAAAACGAATGCAGCCAGGATTATCACCGTTACCACTGACATGAATGCCACCACGCTGGGGTATATCAAGGCAGCAGTAATCTTTCCCTTAGCCTTCAGGTCCCTGTCCATGTACTCTGCCAGCTGGTTAAGCACGACATCGAGATTCCCTGTCAATTCTGCTGATTCTAGAATTCCCACGTAGTAATTTGGAAATGCCTCAGGATGATTGGATGCTGCCGCAGAAAAAGTATCGCCATCGTGAAGACTTTCTATAAGCCCCTGGATCACTGATTTCAACATCTTTCCAGAAGTTTCATCCTCGATCACCTCAAGTGCATCCATGATGGGGATACCAGCCCGAATAAAGACGCCCAGCTGACGAGAGAAGTTCATTACCTCTTTTCGAGGGACCTTTTTCTTTGTAATCTCTAGGGAGAGAATGCTCTTTTTTGGGTTGATCTCAAGTGGCTCAAGTCCCCGCTCAATGAGTGCGACATGAAGGGCACCGGCGGATGCAGCAGATTCACTACCGGTGACAACTTTTCCCAGTCCGTCAATAGCCCGATAGGCGAATTTGACCAGAGATTTTTGCCTATTTAGCGTCGGTACGCCTTTCATAGTGTGTACACGCTCCGAATTACTTCAGCCACTGAGGTAATGTCCACGGCAACCAAGTCAATCGCCTCTTGACGCAGCGTGCGCATCCCCTGCTTTACTGCCAGGTTGTGCAGTTCCTCCTGGGTGGCCCAACCTACAATCAGACGTTTGATCTCTGGAGTCATTATTAGTAACTCATATACCCCAATCCGATCTTTATATCCAGTGTGATTACAGAAGTTACATCCAGCACCATAGTAAAAGACCTCTTTTTCCGGCCCTCCGCCCTCTTTATAAAATAAAAGCTCCTCCTCGGTCGGCGTGTATTCCGTCTTGCATGACTGACAGATTCTTCTTAGAAGTCGCTGACCCACCACCGCTAGAACTGAGGAAGCCACCAGGAACGATTCAATACCCATGTCAAGCAGACGGTGTAGCGCCGAAACAGCATTAGTGGCGTGCATTGATGAAACCACAAAGTGCCCGGTCAATGCCGATTGCACTGCCACTCTGGTAGTTTCAACATCACGTATTTCCCCTACCAAAATCACATCTGGGTCCTGTCGAAGAATTGACTTAAGTCCGGTTGCAAAGGTGAGTCCAGCCTGTTCGTTGGTCTGTATCTGATTCAGAGTAGGAAATACGTATTCAACCGGATCTTCTATGGTCATGATGTTTAGTTCCGGATTACTGATTTCGCTAAGGGTGGCATATAAGGTAGTGGTCTTCCCACTTCCAGTGGGTCCTGCACAGAGAACCATCCCAAAAGGAGCTCTTACCAACTTTGAATAAGCTTCGTGAGTATCTGGTGGCATTCCCAGGTCGTCGAGTCGAAGTACCGAAAGGGTCTTGTTTAGTATTCTCATCACACATTTTTCGCCCATGATTGTTGCCACAGTTGCCACCCTGACGTCAACCGATTTGGAGTCGATATTGATTGTGAATTGTCCATCTTGCGGCCTTCGCCGTTCGACTATGTTCATGTCGGCCATGATTTTGATCCGGCTGACCAGCCCTGGTCCCAATGATGCAGGGAGTTGGATGACATCCTGAAGCGCTCCATCGATACGGAACCTGATCCGAACTGTCTCTTCAGAAGGCTCAATGTGCACATCAGAGGCCCGCATTCTCATAGCTTGGGTCATTATCCGGTCGACAAGCTGGACAATGGGTGCGTCATTGGGAATGACTTCAATGTTGGCTTGGTCGGTTTGGCGTCGCCTCGCACCCTCAGTACCTTCGAAGGCCTGGACCAGCTTATCCACCCCGCTAAGAGCCAGGTAGTTATTGTCCAATGCCCATTTAACATCTTTCTCAGGTGCTGCCAAAAGTTCAACTTTGCATCCGCACGCCTGCGACAGAATTGCCTGCAATTCTTCATTCGGGCTTGCAGCTGCTACCTTAAGCACGTCGTTATCGATCCGGTAGGGAATAGCAATATGTTCTCTGGCGAGTTCTTCTGGAATCATGCTGAGTGCAGCCGGGTCTATGTTTTCCCTGTGTAGGTTCAAGATGGTCATGCCATAGAAACCCGCGAGAGCATCATCCAGATCTTTCTCGCTTAGGGCCCCGATATTTATTAGCTCTGTGCCAAGAACTTTGCCGGATTCTTCTTGAACGGCTAGGGCGTCTTTGAGCTGCTTTTCAGTAATTTTGTCTTTAGCTAAAAGGTAATCACCAAACCTGCCTCCGTACTGTTTGGATACGCCGTTGATAGCGGGGTCTGTCAGTTCAGTCTTTGCAAGGCTGGATGTCTTAGTTTTAATATCTGATAGTGAAGACCTGGGGTCATGGCTAGCCGTCTTTTCACCCTGCTCCAACTCTGCATCCGAGCTGCTTACATTTTTCTTTTTAAATACCATGCCCACCTCGTGGTCTATAAAGTTGAGTTTGAGCTATTAGGTCAAAAGCAAGGCAATAAGGTTCATCTATTAGTTAAGCTTACATTTGCTTTTTTCTTTTAGCGTCCGGGCGACTACGGTCAGTGATATATGAGTTAATCTCCCTAGTCTTCAGCTACATAATACCAGGTTAAACTGTAAAAATACTAGGTGGTTATCTGACGGTATAACACCCACGGTCCTGGGCAATGAACAGGTCAACAAAAAGGTATCGCGATTATCAGGGGCGGTGAATGGCGTTTGCGGGCAAGGGATAGGCAAAGGGCTTTATTGCAATCTGAGTGGACCTACAAGCAATAACGCCGTAGTGAATTTTAGTTATTTGGAACCTATGGCTAGACCCGAAGAGATTAGTTCATAATTTTGGAGCTACTTCGGTATCTGTCTCTTTCTCTAGTGCATTTAGTTTGGCAATTGTTTTCCAGGCCGAGTGAAGGATTCTGTCTTTGACTCTTTCCTCTGTTTCACGACTCCATACCGTAACCCGTGCCGAATAACTGACTATTCCGACGTCTGTAAGTTCGAGCGTCGGTGGTCGATCCCATGTACCAAGGTCGTCTAAAAGTTCTTCGGAAAGCGTTTCTGGATCAATAGCGCTTGGAATGTCGAATCGAATCGAAACTTTTCTGGCACCCGATCTGCTTCGATTTATGATTGCCGCCTGGGCCAGAATTCCGTTGGGCAGTACCAATGGATCCCCCTCGTCAGTAAGGATCATGGTGTACATCAGATTTATGTCGGTGACTCTACCCGAATAAGTGGGCTTGATTGCCTCATGTGGATAAGAGGGCATCAATATTGGGAATTGCCAGGTGACGAAACTAATGTTGTCGCTAACTTGAAAAGGTTGGAACAGTACTAACCATATCCCGCCAAGCAGATTGGCCAGGATGCTTTGTCCTGCCAAACCTAGGATTACGGTAATGAACGCACCGCCAAAGACGAAGCTCGAAAGTCCGATTCCGAGCCCGGCGAATACTGCCAGAAGTATGCCCAGATAAAGAACAAGTCTGATTACAAAGGCTGCTAGAGTTTTTTGCCGTGGCTTTAGCGAGGTCAGTGTCTTGGTGAGAACCTTTGATTCAATAATTTTGGCAATTACCGAACCTACAACCAGGATAATTATTGCCCGCACTGGTCCAGCGATCTCATTTTTTATAGATGTCGACTTGACGTTAGCATTGAGAAAAACTAAGAGTATTGCACCGAATAAAAACAGTATCAATACAATTAGCCAGGGTCCTAGCAGTTTTTTAGGCGAACTTTGGCGATCAGCCATGCCACGTCCTTTCATCATTAGTGGACTTCGCAGGATCTTGCAAATTGCTCCAGATAGTTTAATCTAGAACTACCTAAAATCAAACGTAAATCGGGTTTGCTTTCAAAGAGATAATGCCCTGTGAACTGGTATAATAGCCGTTTAAGAACTGTCTAAGATTGTTGGAAACAGGAACCCAGGGTGATTGTAACAGCTCCCAGTCTCAAAAGCATTTAGTCTCAAAAGTATTAACTCAGACATCGACGACGATGGTTTTTGCTGCAGGTGCAGATCTGATTCCTCGTTCTGCTATTTCTGAACGACTTGGTCTTGGAAAGGCAAGTAAAGAGGATGTATTACTATTTGGTCAGGTGGTGAGGAAATTCCAGAGGATAACATTTGATCCAAACTCCAGCCAGTCATATCTATCGTCTATAGATCATTAAGCATGCTGAGGCCCGGGTCAACCGTAAACTGCGCTTTTCCGGTAACTCTAGATTCTGATACATTCGTTCGTCTCTTTACGTTGGCCTTTGGACTCGGATACCGCTACCGTGCTTAGCTATTGCCTGTGCAATTGAGCAGAACCTGGTCAGGGTCAAGTGGCCACAAATATTTACATATCCGACAGTATTTGACGTTCGAAGTACAAAGTAGTCAGTTATTGTAGATCATTTTGCAAATTAGCTAAACACTTAGAACCAGAGAATCAAATTGCCTCGGAAAATCCGGCATCCCCGAGTTGGCGTAGTTCTTCGCACCCTCGAACTGCATTGACAATGATGTCGACGCATGTTGCAAGGGGAACTGTGGTGGCATCTATCACCAAATGATATAGCTGATCATTTTCCACATCGCAGTGAAACATCCTGCGGACATACCTAGATTGAGCAGAGTCGATCTCGCGCTGGGCACGATACGCTGTCGATTCGTCTAGCCCTCCTACATCTATCGCCTGGGCAATGCGACGTTGTACCGGACCATTAAGCCGAACATGAATAGTTTCCGGAAAATCTTGCAATATTACAGCTGCGCCTCTCCCAAAAATCACCGCACCGTGTCGTGCCTCACGTTTAACTATCGTCTCTAGGCTTTGCTTGTAGTTCAGCCTGTACTCCCTGGACTCAGCACCAACGGGTCCAACCCAGAGAGCTGCTAAGGGAGCAAACAGAGAAATCCAATGGTGCAGACCACTAGTCAAATCATTCTCAAGTGCGATTACGGCTTCTATTTGTTCTGCCAGTTCTTCCGCAACTAGTTTGGGTATAGATTGATCTAGAAATCTAACCCCGAGAATTTCAGCCACCCTTTGCCCCACCAGGCGGCCTCCGGTGCCGTACGCCCCCGATATTGTAACGACTGGTTGAGTTGCCCTCATAGCGCACCTGCCGCACAAATTATCAAATTACATAAATAATACTATTACTATTTTTGGGACATCAATTCGCTGTTTTGTGCCCAGCAACAATAGTTTGGCAGCTTTCAGTAAGGCGTTGATAGGGTTAATGCCTGGCAGAAGGATTGAGTCACTCATGTGGCACACGGTGCTAGGTTTCAATCTATGGGTGCCCGGCCAATGCCAGAACGAAATGTAGCTCAGTGCAACTTGACGCGCCAATTTCCTCTGCGAAATCTTGACGAAGTAGTTACGCAATATATATTATATGCAACGTACACTTTGTACATCATACAGGTTGCTTGTACCGGTTTTTTGGGTGAAGAGGGGGCACCTTATGGCCAAGGGAGGACAGCAGATCCAGACTTCCGAGGCTTCCCCGCAAGTGAGAGATCACATTGAGCCGGGGATTGTAGCTGGTCGTCTGCGAGTCGTAATGGTGCGGTTAGGTCGCCAGTTGCGTCGGTATGATAGCCCAGGACTTGGGATTTCCCTATACTCCGCGCTTGCAACGATTGCCAGGCAGAAAGAGATATCCATCGGAGAATTGGCCGACTGTGAGCAGCTACCGTCGTCTGGCGCCACTCGTTTGGCGGACCACCTCGAAAAGGCTGGACTAATCGAGCGAAAACGCAATCCTAACGATAGACGAGGGGTGAACCTTGTCGCTACTGCCGCGGGACTGAGTGTGCTGAAACATCATAGAGAACGAGGGAATAGTGAACTTGCTCAGCATTTGCAGTCTCTAAGTAGAGCTGAATTAGCAACATTGTTAGAGGCGATTCAAATACTCGAGACGCTTTTAGCTGATGACCAAGTGGTTGCGAGCAAACAGGATAGAAGATCTTTTTCATAAGAAGTGATTGTGGAGGTAAACCGATGAGTATACGAGTTGCGATGTCAGCCGAGAGGACTCGCGAAGTCGGGCCAAACTACAAGTGGTTAGTTCTCTCCAATACCACCATTGGTGTCATCCTTGCATCCATGAATGGCACCAGCCTTATCATCGCCCTTCCAGTGATCTTTCGTGGTATCAAACTGAACCCGCTTAATCCGGCAAATTTTCCTTTTCTTCTTTGGATTCTCATGGGATACATGCTTGTTACCGCGGTGCTTGTCGTAACAGTCGGAAGAATAGGAGACATGTTCGGCAGGGTTCGAATGTATAATCTTGGCTTTGCCGTTTTTACCCTTGGTTCCGTTCTGCTGTCGCTCGTATGGAGCCATGGATCAGCTGGGGCGCTTGAACTGGTCTTCCTTAGGATGTTTCAAGCGATAGGCGGAGCGCTCCTAATGGCGAATTCGGCCGCGATCATCACAGACGCGTTTCCTTCGGAACAGCTGGGATTAGCGCTGGGCACGAATATGGTGGCGGCAATATTCGGCAGCTTTTTTGGAATCCTGGCCGGCGGTCTTCTCTCACAGGTCGGTTGGCGCTGGGTGTTTCTGGTAAACGTCCCAGTGGGGCTTTTTGGCACAGTCTGGGCATATTTGAAGCTAAAGGAGATCGGCATCCATATAAGGGCCAAAGTTGACTGGCTCGGGAACATCGCTTTTGCCGGAGGTTTGGGAATGCTACTGGTCGGCGTTACCTATGGGATTAAGCCGTATGGGCACTCCCTAACGGGCTGGGGAGACCCTTTCGTAATCGAGATGATAATAATTGGTATATTGTTGCTGGTCGCCTTCGTTGTCATAGAATCGAAGGTGTCTGATCCCATGTTTGAACTGGGTCTTTTTCGCAATCGGGCATTTGCGGCTGGCAACCTTGCACAGTTTCTGGGATCGGTCGGCCGCGGTGGAATGCAGTTCATGCTGATAATTTGGTTCCAGGGCATTTGGCTTCCGCAGCATGGATACGCGTTCGTTGATACGCCGCTGTGGTCGGGAATTTACATGATCCCCTGGATGGGCGGTTTTGTACTCGCGGGACCTATTGCTGGCAAACTTTCCGACCGCTACGGAGCCAGGCTCTTTGCCACAGCGGGGATGCTTCTGTCAGCAGCGATGTATTTGGCAATGATGGCGTTTCCAGCCAATTTCTCCTACTTCCCCTTTGCTCTAGTCATGCTGGCAAGTGGGATTGCTATGGGTCTGTTTGCCTCACCTAATACCGCTTCCATAATGAATTCAGTTCCAGCCAGGCAGCGCGGAGTGGGATCTGGGATGCGTGTTACCTTCGGCAATGCAGGGATGCCGCTTTCCATGGGACTCTTTTTCTCCTTAATGGTTGTCGGACTGAATCAGAAGGTGCCCGCTGCTATGTATAGCGGCCTTGTGAGTCACGGAGTACCTTCTAGTGTTGCCACGGGGCTTTCTCATCTTCCTCCGCTCGGCTATCTATTTGCCGCGTTTTTGGGCTACAACCCGATCGCCAGTCTGCTCGGACCGAGTGTACTGTCAAAGCTTTCAGCAGCACAACGATCGGCTCTCACCGGCAGGGCATTCTTTCCCCACCTGATCAGTCCGGCATTTAAACACGGGCTGGTGCTTGTCCTGGCCTTTGCAGCAGCTATGAGCCTGATTGCAGCAATTGCATCCGCATTGCGCGGAAAGCGCTTTATCCACGAGGAGGCTGGATCCACAATTGGAAATGGGATTGCCCCGGCCTTAAGGGGATCGCAGCATGGAAACTCCTTGGATGCATCTGGCCACGACGAGCCAGGCCATAGCGCCGTCAATACGGCAGATGGGAATCGGGACACAGCCAAGGAGAATCTGGATGAACAGCGGCATAGCAACATCGGAAGTTCTGATACAGATGTGCGCAGGGAAAGTGAAGGCGCTGGGAACTAGGGATTCAAGTCCGCGGTAGGACGGACATTCAAATAGCACTCGTGGGCATCCGTGAGCCGCGGAACTGCGCTGAAAATATCTTAAGTTCAATACGGGACTTTGGAATAACCAGGAAGCATTTTAAAAGGAAGGTATTTGATGGAGTTAGTAAGAGAATGGGTTGGTTACGAGACCAGTTCCGGAGAAGTCACTGCTTTCCTGGCGCGGCCAGCTTGCGCTCGTGGACCTATGCCAGCCATTGTCGTCATTCAGGAGATTTGGGGTGTCGCTCAACATATTCAAGATATTGTTGAACGTTTTGCTAATGCAGGCTATGTTGCGTTGGCGCCAGACCTCTATTCTGCTGGGGGTGGCAGACCACCAGCCCTCCAAGTGGGCAGGATCGATGAGGCTAAGGCGTTCATGGACTCGATTCCGCCAGCTGATTGGATGACGATCTTGAGCAACGAGACATTGCGCAATAAGGAGTTGTCCAAACTGCCAAACGGGGAGGGTCCAAGAGTGGCGGAGACTATGGATGCCCTGTTTGGCCGCGCCAGCGGAGCCTCTTCGCGTGATCTGGAGATGCTTGTTTCCGCGGTAGGCTTCCTCGGCTCACATCAAGCATGCGAGGGACGCGCCATCGGCGCGGTTGGATTTTGCATGGGTGGGGGACTCTCTGCTCAGCTGGCCTGCAGCGACGCAAACATCGATGCAGCGGCAATTTTTTACGGAGCCTCACCCGCGGCTGATCAGATCAGCAAAATACGCTGTCCGATCCGGGGTTTCTACGGTCGGAACGATCCAAATATAGTTTCTGGCCTCCGAGGCTTTGCCGAGGAGCTTGAGAAGGCTCGGATAGATTATGAGTTGCGAATCTACCCTGACACGCCTCATGCATTTTTCAATGACACCCGTCCCAGTTATAGGCAGGAGGCGGCGCGCGATGCCTGGGCTAGGCTTTTAGCGTTCTTCGCTGTGTCACTCGGTTCTGTGCCGACTGTTTCGGCTATGGAAGCTGAGAATCCCAAGGAACCATGAATATCTTTTATTAACAATTTTCTGGTTTCTAGCTCCTAATCAACCTCTGATATTGTGCGGTTGGCTGGTTTCTCATCTACTACGGGGCTTTTATTTACAAATGTAGCAATTAGGACGTTCTGGCAAAGTTAGTTGCCTACCTCGGCAATCCACTTATGACTTGATGAATTGGCTCCAGCTCTTTTTCTGAAAACAGAGGGTCGGCTCAACCTACCAGTTTCAGCTGGAGCAGGAACATAGTTTTGGTTTCCACCGCTTCTCTTAGTGAAACGCCATAGCCCGGGTGATATTTTATGTATCACTCGGAAAATCGATGCAAAAAGGAGAAAAGAAAGTAGTCAGTCAGCGCTATTTCTCTTGCGACCCGCGTGAATAAGAGTAATTCGTCGCGTCAACTGCTGGAATAATTTGAAGGCGTCGAAAAATTCTCCGCGGGTGTATGGGAATACGCGGGACCAATCAGATTGTTTAAGCGCTTTACCTGATCGATTATGTGATAGTACTTAAGAGACTTCTGGTTCCTGAGAATCGTGTATGTGGATTATTTCTGGCCGCATGATCTGACTATAAAAGGAAGTCCTTAATTCAACAAGTACGTTGAGTAGGTATGGGAACTGAAGATTAGCGTCCTGGATTTAGAAATGAAAATGGTGAATTCAAATGAACCAGACTGATTTTGAAAGATTTGAAGACCACTGCTGGAAGGATGTGATAGGCCCGGAAACCCTGGAAGTCTATCGTCCTTATTTTAGAGAAGTTGGCATAAAGGGTAAACCCGCACTTTTATCCATAGATTTGTTTTCTTCAGTATTTCCTTCCGGTCCGATGTCACTACTCGAGTCGATCAGGGAGAACCCAAAATCGTGTGGGCCTTACGCGTGGGAGGCCAAGCCGAAGATCAAAAAACTGCTTGACTTTGCCCATGCCAGCGGCTGGCCAGTTATCCAAACCACTTCCGACCGGTTGCTCTCGCCGGAAGATGAAAATCGAAGAGCTACCAACCGGGACGAGAGCGACTTGTCGCTAAAGCAGATAGAGAAAGATTTCTCTATTGATCCATATTTTCAGGTACAACCTTCAGATTATCTAGTTTACAAAGGAAGAGCTAGTGCTTTTTTTGGTACCGGTCTTGATATATATTTGAAGTCAATCGATACAGATACTGTTGTGATATGTGGTGAAAGTACCAGCGGATGCGTCCGCTCTTCTGCAGTTGATGCGTTCGCATATGGCTTCCATGTCGTCATTGTGGAAGAGTGCGTATTTGACAGGCACTTGCTTAGCCATAAGGTGAGTCTGTTTGATCTTCATCATAAATACGCTGACGTGATGACGCTTGGAGAACTGGATGTCGTCTAAAGATGTGAAGCCAAAGATTAGGCCCGAAACTGGAGATGCCTTACGGGCATCAAGGGGACGGGATAACACAAAATGGTCGCTCCCGAATGGCGAGCGGATCGCAGTCTGGGTGGTAGTAAATATTGAAGACTTCGATCTTCATTATCCGATCGATGGTGGTGAATCTGTGCCGGATTATCGGGAATATGCCCTTCGGGAATATGGCAATCGTGCAGGAATGGGCAGGATTCTGGCTGAGCTCGATCGCTATGACATCCGGGGAACGGGAGCTCTGAATGCCGCGTTCGCCCGTAATTTCCCAAACTGGATGGCGAAATGCCGTGACCGCGGTTGGGACATGATGGGTCACGGTGATTTCAATAATCGCAAGATGCACAGTTACTCCCCTGATGAAGAAGCAGCGGTGATTCGGTCGATAATGGCCGATATAAGAACGGCCTGGGGGCAAAACCCGGTTGGATGGCTCAGCCCAGGTCTTCAGCAGAGTGAGCACACCCTCAGTGAGCTGGCAAAGGCTGGCGTGGAGTACGTTGCTGACTTTTGTGCCGATGACCGCCCATTCGATATTCCAATAGAAGGATCAGTTATAACTTCGGTTCCATACTCTATGGACATAAATGACAAGGGGGCCTATGGCAGGGCAGCGCTTACCCCTGAGGGATTTAGAGATATGATAATTTCCCAATTTGACGAGCTGTATATGGATGGGGCTCAGTCGCCAACAGTAATGGTGATAGCGCTCCATCCATACCTGACCGGTCTTCCTTACCGTATCAGGGCACTACGGGGTGCTCTTGAGTATCTTCATGCCCATCCAGGGATTTGGTGGGCAACCGGGGCTGAGATAGCCAGACAGTTTAGGATGAGTTCGGGGTTGTAGCCATTGCCGGAATTTAGCTGTGTCTTGAGTTTCTTTTGAGCCCGGTCTTAGAAGCTACTTTTATTAGCTCTCTTTCGGCATAGCTTACGCCTTTGGCTTTTGACCACACCGCGTACAGAGTTCTTGTCAGCTGGAGCCCGGATACCTCGACTCTGATGAGCGTGCCCTGGGCAACTTCGGTTTTGACTGCAAGCTTGCTCAGCACCGTAGCGCTTTTGCTTAGACTTAGAGTGGATTTTATGGCAGAGGTGGATCCGATTTCGGCTTCAAGCTGAAGCTGATCGTATCCCGCTTTTTTCATTCGTGACTCAAATACTGACCTTGTTCCCGATCCGCGTTCTCGAAGAATCAGGGGTGAGTTTGCCAATTTTTCGACACTCACTGGCCGACGCAATTTGGCCCAGGGATGCTTGGGACCTATCAGCACCCACAATTCGTCACTTCCTACTACGGCTTTCTCCAGTTCTTCATGGGAATCTTCGGATTCTATAAATCCCAAATCTCCGCTCTGCAATACGTTGTGTATCACCTGATATGAATTGGCCACTGACAGGTCGGGGATCAAGGTATTTCTGTCTTTTCTTAGAATTGCCAGCCAGCTGGGGATCAAATATTCGGCGATGGTGTAGCTGGCATTGATCTTCAGTCTGTTAGAGGTTTGGTCTCTTAATTTTTGAGCCCCAGACATCAGGTTTTCGGCAGATTTTACTGTCTCTTTAGCCAGATGATATATCTCAATTCCAGCTTCGGTAGCCAGGCATCCCTGGGTGGTGCGTTCCAGCAGCTGCAAATTGCACAGTTTTTCAAGCTCCTGAATTCGCGCGCTTGCAGATGGCTGCGAAATGCGATGAAGATGGGCAGCCTTTGAAACGCTGCCCATGTCGACAACAGAGATAAATAGTTCCAGGCTTTCAAGCGAGGGAGCCAGCGGTGCAAGGGCCATAGCTATAGCTTATACCTATAACTATCCAGGAATTGTGCACTAACTGATACAAAGATCACTTTTTATAGTCAATTGTGATGGCTGACTTTTATAGAGAGGTTTGACTTGTGTCAGTAGGCGAAGTTGAGAAACAATACGACCTCAAATGGATCAAGGTGATAGATCAGACCAAATGTATTGGATGTCATGCATGCAGTGTTGCCTGCAAGTCTGAGAACCTTGTTCCGCTTTCGGTAAACCGAACCTATGTCAAATCAGTTGAAACTGGGATTTTCCCCCAAGTCAGGCGGAATTTTCAGGTTACAAGATGCAATCAATGTGAAGATCCCCCTTGTGCAGCAATATGTCCAACTGGTGCGATGTATCAACGTCCCGATGGCATAGTTGATTTCAATAAGTCGATCTGCATTGGGTGCAAAGCGTGCATAGCAGCTTGTCCTTATGACGCAATTTTTATAAACCCGGACGACCATAGTGCGGAAAAGTGCAATTTCTGTGCTCATCGTTTGGAGGTTGGTTTGGAACCCGCATGCGTTACAGTCTGTCCAACCGAGGCAATATTGATTGGAAACATCAATAATCCCGAGGACAAAGTCAGTAAGATCGTTTCCCGAACTCCGGTTTCTGTCAGGCGTCCAGAGAAGGCAACCAGGCCAAAGCTTTACTATAGGGGTGCCCATGGTTCGACCCTGGATCCTATTGCAGCTAAACAACCTGGCGGTGATACCTTCATGTGGTCTGAGATAAACCGGGATCGTTCAGTTATCAACTCTGGCCAGGTGGCAAATATCAAAAGCAGCAACTCTGTCTCAGCTAAGCTGGTCTACGACGTTTCCCACTCCATTCCCTGGGGATGGCGTGTAAGTGGCTACACCTGGACTAAAGGTTTTGCAACCGGATCGGCGTTGGTGACACTGTTGGCGGTGGTTTCTGGCCGCTTGTCGGTTTCCAGTTCGATGTCCGAAGTAGCGATGCCATTGGTGGCCCTTATAGGCCTTGCCATAACCGGTTATCTGCTTATTGCCGATCTGAAACAACCAAAGAGATTTATCTATCTTTTCACCAAGCCCCGACTGGAATCTTGGCTGGTGAAAGGCGGTTTTATAATCTCGCTTGATGGTGCAGCTTTGGTCGTCTGGCTGTTGCTGCCATTAGCTCATGCTTCGGTGGGTGTGACCTGGGCCGTAGGTGTAGTTCTGGCGGGAGCGTCTGTTATGACGGCGATATATACCGCGTATCTCTTTGCCCAGGCTAAAGCCCGAGACCTGTGGCAGAATCCGGTTAGGGTGCCTCATCTTTTAGTGCAGTCATTGCTGTTGGGATCTGCCGCTATGTCGCCGATCTTTTATACGGTTCATCCGGCCGAAACTCTGCTGCTTTGGGTGGGTGCCGGAGCTTGCCTGGGGCATTTGCTGGTAGTGCTGATTGAGCTTTCCATGACCCATCCCACTGCACACTACAAAGCTGCCACCTGGCACATGACGAAGGGTAAATTTGCCCTGCCGTTTTGGATCAGCGTAATTTTGGCGGTTATAGGTTTAACCGCTCCCGCTCTAGGCATGGTGCCGTTGATTATTGCGGCGGTTGGGCTTATCGGTTACGAGCACAGCTATATTCAGGCGGGTCAGTCGGTCCCCCTTGCCTGACGCTTTTGAAGGAGAACAAGTGACAAGATCATTGGGAGATTCTGAATCTCGGATTCAGCGAATTGCAGCAGTCCTTTCCGCTCGCAGGGAGGAGGTTCTAGCCCGGGGAGAGCGTTTTTACCAGGGACCTTCGAACATATCCCTGGCTTCGCATCCACCGTTTGAAAGATGGGATAATTGGGTAGAGCTGGACTCAGCAAGTTGGCCAGAAAAGCGGGAACGCAGGTTCTCACTTATCCCGACCACATGTTTCAACTGCGAATCAGCATGCGGGCTTTTAGCCTATGTTGACAAGGACACAGGGAGGGTGGCAAAGTTCGAGGGCAACCCGGAACACCCTGGATCCAGAGGTAAGAACTGTGCAAAAGGGCCAGCCACAATAAACCAAATTACCGACCCTGATAGAATTCTGTATCCCTTGAAACGCTCTAAGGGCCGGGGACAGGGCGAGTGGCATCGGGTGAGCTGGGATGAGGCTCTAGACGACATTGCCTCCAGAATCCGGACGGCGATCATAGAGGATCGCAAGGACGAGATCATGTGTCACATTGGTCGTCCCGGCGAAGACGGGTTCACTGAAAGAGTACTTGCTTCCTGGGGAGTAGACGGGCACAATTCGCATACCAACGTGTGCTCGAGTGCAGGTCGTGCCGGATGGCACTATTGGGCAGGTATGGACAGGCCGAGTGCCGATTTTGCCAATGCTGACGTGATATTTCTCACCAGTGCCCATCTTGAGACCGGTCACTACTTTAATCCCCATGCTCAAAGGATCACCGAAGCCAGAGAGCGTGGAGCCAAAGTCATTGTTATAGACACCCGTCTCTCAAATACCGCCACCCACGCTGACTGGTGGCTTTCTCCATATCCAGGTACCGAAGCAGCAATAAATCTCTCGATTGCCAACTATATAATTCAAAATGACCTGTTTGACCGGGAGTTTGTAAGACGCTGGTGGAACTGGGAGGAATGGATGGAAGATGTCCATCCGGACAAGGAAGCTGATTTCCCCTCCTTCGTCGAGCAGTTGAAAGAGGTGTATAAGGACTTTACCTTTGACTATGCCTCATCCGAGTCTGGCATCGATGCCAAGGTTTTGGAAGAAGTCGCAGTGGTAGTAGCCGGAGCAAAGAGTAAATTTGCCAGTCATATCTGGCGCTCTGCCGCTGCCGGCAATCTTGGAGGCTGGCAGATTTCCAGAACATTGGTTCTGATAAATGCCTTGTTGGGGGCAATAGCAACTGAAGGTGGCACATATCCCAATGCCTGGAACAAATTTGTTCCAAAGCCAATTTACGTGCCACCTCATCCTGAAGTATGGAATGACCTTACCTGGCCGGTCGAGTATCCATTATCGATGAACGAGATGAGTTTTCTTCTCCCGCATCTGATCGAACAGGGTAGAGGCAAGCTGGAGGTCTATTTTGCCAGAGTGTACAATCCGGTGTGGACAAACCCCGATGGGATGAGCTGGATAGATTTGCTGCTCGATCAGGAAAAGGTGGGCTGCTACGTGGCTCTTACCCCGACCTGGAATGAGACTGCCTACTTTGCTGACTATGTTTTACCAATGGGACATGCCTCAGAGCGCCATGATCTGGCTTCTTATGAGCAGTACGACGGGCAGTGGATAGCATTTCGTCAGCCGGTGTTGCGTACCTTTATGGGTGCCAATGGTGAGGTGGTTACTGACACCAGACAGGCAAATCCAGGTGAGGTATGGGAGGAGAATGAGTTCTGGATAGAGTTGTCTTGGCGTATCGATCCAGATGGGTCACTCGGTATTCGAAAGTACCACGAATCTCAGCGAAATCCGGGTGAAAAGCTCTCCATAGATGAGTACTACGGATTTATATTTGAAAATTCAGTGCCGGGACTTCCTCAGGCTGCGGCCAGGGAGGGCCTATCTCCCCTCCAGTACATGCAAAGGCATGGGGCTTTTGAGGTAAAAAAGAAAGTCGGAGCACTCTACGAAGAGGAGATCCCGGACCAGGAGCTGGACGGGACTTCGATAAATTCTAAGGGGAGAATATTTACCAGGACCCCCAAGCCTCCGGCTATTAATCTGGCTCCTACTGGAGATCCTGACCCCGACCCGGAAGGGCGGCGCCCGGTAGGTGTGGAAGTGGACGGACGACTTCTCAGGGGTTTTCCCACGCCTTCGGGCAAGTTGGAATTTTACTCCCAGACTTTGGCCCAGTGGGGATGGGCAGATCAGGCCATTCCAGGTTATATCAAGAGTCATATACACCGGGAAAATCTTCGGGAAAACGAAATGGTGCTCATCTCCACCTTCCGCTTACCGGTTCAAATCCATACTCGCTCCGCAAATTCAAAGTGGCTGGATGAAATCGCCCATACCAATCCAGTGTGGATTAATCCCCTTGATGCGAAGCGGCTCCAGATAACAGAGACCGACCTGATAAGGGTAAAGTCAGAAATTGGCTACTTCGTTGCAAAGCCGTGGATAACTGAGGGAATACGTCCAGGGGTGGTAGCTTGTTCTCATCATATGGGGAGATGGAAGCTGGATCCTGAGCAAAATGCACTGACAATGAGGACGGTAACATTACAAAACAGTGGAGATGACCGCAAACTTGTACCCAAATCGCCACCTCAACCTTACAAATCCTCCGATCCCGATACAGGACGGTTTTGGTGGAAAGACGTTGGAGTTCACCAGAATCTGATATTTCCCGTGCACCCTGATCCAGTATCGGGGATGCACTGCTGGCACCAAGCTGTATCTGTTGAAAAGGCTCAACCGACGGATGTCTATGGTGAAGTTTACGTGGACCGCAGAGCTTCCAGGGAGGTGTTTGAGCGATGGTTGGAAATGACAAGGGATGCCTTTAGCACTTCCCCTGACGGAACCCGTCGCCCAAGGTGGTTGATGCGGCCATTGAAACCATCCAAGCAGGCTTCACTACTTCCGCCTCGATGATGGGGCTGATTTAAATGACTGAAAGCTTTGATCCAGTGCTCTGTCGACAACTGGGTGAAGTCACATCTGCCCTTTCTGAGGTTGCCTCAGCAACTGAACTGAGAGCGGAGATAGCTGATGCTTTAGGATTGCCGGGAGTTGCTCGGAGCGATTTATACCGGCTATTTATTAAGGATCTTCCACCATTCGCGTCTATATATCTTTCTGCCGATGGCAATATCGGTGGAGATTCTCAGGCGGTAATAAGTGGAATTTATCGAGCCCTCGGGGTTCCGGTACCGAATGATCCGGACCATCTTTCGTCATTGTTTGCACTTCTGTCGCAGATACTTGTTGCTGAGGCAAAAAGTATTGAAAATGGGTCAGAGCCTGAACTGTCATCAGTGGTTCGAACGCGGCAGGTGTTGGTTAATGATCACTTGCTTACCTGGTTGCCAGCCTACTTAATAAGTGCGATACGGGTGGCGCCGCAGCCTTTGTCTAATTGGGTTTCGTTGTGCTGGGATGCCTTGAGGCTTTTATCCCCTCCAGCCGAAGCTCCCGGTCCCAAAGACCGCGAGGTCTGTCTTGATCAGGTTGATAACCTGGCCAAACTGATTGATTTTCTGACTACACCATCTAAATCTGGCATCATTCTTACTCTTTCCGACATCGAGACGATTTCTACCGAAATTGGCTTGGCGGTTAGGGCTGGCACCAAAAGGATGGTATTAAAAGACGTTTTTCTCACTGAACCAGAAGGGTTTAGCGAAAAGGTTGAGGCTCTTATCAGGCGTCAGATCTCGGACTATATCTCGGCTACTGCTGAATTTTCTTACCTTGATGCATGGGTGGTAAATGCGGAAAATGCCTTGAAGATTCTTTCCAACTGCCAATGAAATCTCAGTACGACCTTTAGGCTGTTTTAGCTGCCGTTTAAGTCGTTTTATCTAGGAGATTGAACTATCTTGAGCTAACCTGGAGATGGATTGATCCAAGGATAAGCAAAAATAGTTCTATCGATTGAGGTTGGGATGAAAGAGAAGGATAGTGCTCGTAGGGAGCGGCTCCTAAAGGAAAAGCTGGAGTCGCAGATTCACGTTTCCATGCAGGATGTGGACAGTTCCCGAATCCATTTTTCGACTGTATTCAGTTATTTTGACCGAAATGAGTGTCAGCTACTTTACAGAGTGGGATTGGCAATAAGTTCAATGTTAGAAAACGGATATGCCTTGCCGGTGGTTTCGACTGGATGTGAGTATCGAAGACCGATTGGCCTTGATGATCAGATAACGGTTACAACCTCAATTGCAGAGATTGGGACTAAGAGCATGAAACTTGGCCACACCATCACCGATGGTGATGGCGCTTTGTTAGCTGAAGGATTTACCGTACACGTTTCGATTTGGGGAGATTCCAATTCTGCTATAGACATGGAAGAATTGTTTGATGGGATGGGGATCTAGTTCTGAAGCTGGGATGTCAGAAGTAAGGATTCAGAGAGGTATCTTGCATTTTCAGAAATATTTCGGAAAGCTATGCATGAATTTTGCGATTCAGCTCCAATAATTAATGGTAGATACAACTATTTTTTGTTTTGGAGCAAGCTTCTGAGTTAGTGTATTTTATTGAATCTGGCTAACAGAACTTTTGGGTCTAAGCAGAATGGCTCAGAGGAATTGATCTGTGAATTCCAACCCCAATGAGCTGCGGATTCCAGATTCTGCCGCTGCTTTTTTTGACTCGTGGTTCATTTGGGAAGGTTTGTCAAAAGGTATTGAGTCTGAAGCATTTCGGGTTTATTAGCGATGCTTGATGAGAGCAAGGAGATAGTGTGGAAGCGACCTCTGTACCCAGGGCCACTACAAGGACTGGATTGGCGCTATTTGTGATCATGGTTGGAATCCTCATGGTTGCTATTGACACCACTATTGTGGTGCTGGCACTTCCAGAGATTGAAACGTCTCTTCACGTGGCTCTCTCGGCTGTGATTTGGGTTATTATCGGATACCTTTTGACAATAACTCTGCTTTCGACCCAGGTGGGGAAGCTGGGCGACATGTTCGGCAGGGTCCGAATGTATGAATTTGGATTTTTGATTTTCATAGTTGGTTCAGCACTTTGTGCGCTTGCCACCAATGAGGCCACCATCATAGGATTTCGGATAGTCCAGGGCATTGGCGGCTCGCTGATTATGGCGAACTCGGGGGCTGTGCTGGCTGATACTTTTCCGCCGGAAAGACTGGGGAGGGCGTATGGCTTCAGTTCGGTCGGTTACAATATCGGTGCAATTTTGGGGATACTGCTTGGTGGAATAGTCATCACCTATATCTCCTGGCGCTGGATATTTTGGATCAACGTTCCGATTGGGATTATTGCCTTTGTACTTGCTCTGAAAGTTTTGAAAGATTCGGGCAAGCGCAATCGTCAGCGTCTCGACATTCCTGGAATGGTGACCCTTGGGGCTGGCTTATTTGGAATTCTGTGGGGTATGACTAAGCTCGCCACCGATCCATTTTCGGTCGAAATTTTTCTCTTCTTTGCATTTGGTGTGGTGTTTCTGATTATCTTTGGAATTATCGAGCGAATGAGAGAAGAGCCAATGGTCAATCTCTCTATCTTCAAGATACCTACCATGACCCCGACTCTGTTGGCCTCGTTCTTTCAGGGCCTTGCAAATTTTGCAGTATTATTTCTGGTGATCATGTACCTGCAGGGGGTTAGGCAGTTCACACCTCTGCATGCCTCGCTGTTGTTAGTTCCTGGCTATTTGCTCGGCAGCTTTATAAGCCCAATGGCCGGACGACTATCCGATCGTCTGGGACCAGTGTTGCCGGCATCAGTTGGACTTGGGATTCAGGTTGTGGCCCTTATCATTTATGCCCAATTTGGGGTTTCGACTCCCGTTCTGGTGGTGGTTCTGGCTTCAGCTGTAAACGGGATTGGTGCAAGCGCCTTCTTCCCTGCCAACAACTCCTCTATAATGAAGGTCACTCCTGATGCTATGTTTGGAATTGCTTCTGGAATGCTTCGGACGTTTTCCAACGTGGGCATGATATTTTCATTTGCAGTCGCAATTCTGGTCGCAGCCCGTTCAATACCCCGCCAACTTGCGTTTGCAATCTTTGTCGGAACCACGAAACTCTCAACTCAGGTATCTGCTGTGTTCACTTCTGGACTTCACGCAGCCTTTTACGCGTCAACCGTGTTCATGGCTGTTGCTGCATTGCTGTCGGCAACCAGGGTGCTTAAAAGGTCGCCTAAAAAGCTGAATGTTGATTCCGGATCCAACGGTTAGGGCTTGGCTCACCGATCCTATCCCGGATCAGGCATGGTTGGAATTGTGATTTCAAAAGTTGCTCCTTTCTCTTGACCTTGGTGCGTGTGCAGTTGTGTTCAGATCGAAAGCAGTCGGGTCAACTTTCGGTCTAAACCAATGTTGCTACTTGGACTGTGTTAGTTTTATTCAGGTGGAACAAGGTAGTATCTGCAGGTTCTGGCAAATAGCACTACCGACGCTTCGGTGGGAGTGTCGGTTCTCAAGGGGAATAAATGAGAATTGGTAATGTCGCACTATTTTCGGGCCGGTTTCGGGGCAGGAAACGGACTCTGGCAGTTGGAGTGATTGCAGCAACGGTGCTGGCAGCGTGTGGATCTGCAACAACAGCCAATGCCCCGGCCAAAGCAACTTCGTCCTCATCCACCCCAGCGTCTTCTGCGCCGGTCTCAATTACACTGGCCAAGGCGATCAACACTGAACCGTTCGCTACTGCCAATGTTGCACAGGATTTGGGTTATTTTAAGGCCGCCGGGCTGAAAGTCAAGATGGAAACCGTTGCTGGAAGCAGCGTGGCAAATGCGGCGCTTCAGAGTGGGAGCGTTCAGTTTGTACTTGCAAGTTCTGCCGCACTTCTGCTGGCCACTGGCAGAGGGATACCACTGCTCTCAGTAGGAGGTATTGATAAAGGCGATGGAGTGCAGCTGATCGTTTCCAACAGTTGGATGAAAGCTCATAACCTGTCTCCTACCGAGCCGCTGGCTACCAGGATAAAGGGTCTTGTAGGCACTAAAGACGCTACCCTGAGTACCTCTGACAAGTCAGTTATGGACGATTTTCTTGCCTACGCGGGACTGCCGGTCAGCTCAGTTGATGCAGTTTCGGTTAGTAGCGCGACAGCACAGCTGGCAGCGGTTCAACACAATTTAGCCCAGGAATTCATTGCCAGCCCTCCGAATAGTTCGATAGCTGTGGCCGGTAACTACGGAACGGTGCTTGCAAATGCCAAGGAGCTTCCCTATCTTTCTGACGAAGCTTATGACATATTGATCACTACGCCTGCATATGCCAAGTCCCATCCGCAGGTGGTAAAAGCGATGGTTGGTGCCATGCAGAAGGCTTTGTCACAGATGACTCAACTTACGCCCGCAGCTGTAAAAGCAGTAAATACTGTCTACCCAACGCTTTCACAGAAGGTGATCGAAGATTCGTTAAAGAGCATTGCACTAACTCCAACGATGCAGCAAAGTCAGATTGGTTGGAACGACGCATTAACATTTGCCAAAAAGACTGGATTGGTAAAGCCTGGTTCAAATATAAGTGTCACTGAAGGTGGGGTATGGACCAACCAATTCGCCTCCTAGGGCGACAGGTGGGTTGAAATGGGCAAAAAAGTTGCAGATATTGCTCATGATATAAAAACCTGTGATGCTTATAGATAGTTTCGAATTGATTTCGGGCTTCGCCGCTGATACGTTCGAGTCTGTTGGAAGATCTAGAGGCGTTTTCGTCAGCGGATGGTACAAGCTATGTCATCAACGGCAACGCCCGATTGGTTGGAGCAGATCCGGTGACAACTTTGATCAATCGGTTAGTTTTTCATACCCAAATGACCGATTGCCACACCAGGCAACGGTGTCGGGAGTTTTTGTGGGCCTTGAGAGGATGATTGATAGTTATGGCAGCCAAAAATGATAGTCAGGTGAGAGACTGGTTGATTGGAGTGGACGTGGGGGGTACTTTTACCGACGGGGTGCTCCTGCGACCTGGTGAGGCTCCACTCATTGTAAAGACGCCTACCAACATTGCTGACCCAGTGGCTGGACTGATGGGATGTCTAGATGCTATTGCCGAGTCTGTCGAAGCCACTAAGTCTGAACTTCTGGCTCGAACTATCAAGCTGGGCTATGGAACCACGCAGGCAGCCAACCTTATTGTTGAGGGTAAAGGCGCGAAGGTGGGTTTTATCACCACCCGTGGATTCAAAGACACGCTGATAGTGGCCGAAATTGGCAGAGAACGGATAGGAATGGATCTTACGTCGGATCGGCCGCCTTCTCTGGTTCAAAGATCGAGGATATTCGAGGTGCGGGAGCGAGTAGATGCCAGCGGCCGTGAAATAGCTCCCCTAAACATGGATGACGTAAAACTGGCCATGGATGAACTCGCGTCCCAGGGTGTTGAGGCAGTGGGAGTCTGCTTTTTATGGTCATTCTTAAACAGTGATCATGAAGCGAGGGTTGCAGCTGCGCTGAAGGAATATTCAGACTGGTTTGTGTCCGTCTCATATGACGTGGCACCTTTATTAGGTGAATACGTACGCAGCGCGACCACTGCACTGAATGCTCGCCTCGGACCCCCAGTGCAGCAGCATTTGCTTTCGGTAGGCAAAAGTCTCAAATCACAAGGGCTTGAGGCTTTGCCTCTGGTGATGACCTCGGCGGGTGGGCTTTTGACTATGGAGGATGCGGCAAATAAGCCGATTTCCCTGCTGTCCTCAGGTCCGGCAGGAGGTGTGCTGGCCTCAAAGCTATTGGCTGAAAGAATGGGGCTTTCTAATGTTCTATGTGCCGACATGGGTGGAACCACCTTTGACGTGAGTTTGATTACTCAAGGTGAATTAGCGCTAAGCGAACGGGCACAATACGCCGGTCAGGAAGTTTTTACTGAAGCAATCGATATTGTCTCCATCGGCGCCGGAGGTGGGAGCGTTGGCTGGGTGGATCATGGAATGAGGCTGAAGGTAGGCCCTTCGAGTGCCGGGTCCGATCCAGGTCCGGCATGCTATGGTCATGGTGGTACGAAAGCAACTGTAACAGATGCTAACTGTCAGCTTGGCAGACTGAATCCACAGGGTTTGGCAGGGGGTCGACTGCGACTTGACACCAGCTCAGCCGAAAGGGTTTTAACTGACCTTGGAAGCGAGCTTGGGTTGTCGGCACAGGAAACCGCTGAAGGGATTATATCTATCGTCGATGCTGCGATGAGTGATGCGATTCGAAGCCAAACCGTAGCTAAAGGTCTGGATCCGAGAGAATACACCCTGTTCGCCTACGGAGGCGCAGCACCACTGCATGCAGCATCTATTGCCGCAGATCTTGGCATTTCAAAAGTGGTCGTACCGCTTTTGGCCCCGGTTTTTTCAGCTTATGGAATAGTGGCATCCAATATTCAGCATGTTTTGAGCAAGAGCAGAGTGGTGCCAATTACCGACACGCCAACTATTGCGGACGTGTTCAAGGAGTTGGAACTCAATGGCCTGAAAGCTCTTGATCTGGACAATGTGAAGCAGGAAAACAGGATGATACTTCGCACGGCACAGCTGCGCTTTAAGGGTCAGATGCATTCTGTCAATGTCAACATGCCTGAAGGTCCCATTGACGCCAAGCTGCTGGAAGAGTTGGGTAGAAGGTTCATTGAGACCTATGAGAGGCTTTTTGGAGCAGGCACTTCTTCGGCAAGCGCAGGTATCGAAATGGTTACGCTCCGGGTATATGCGATTGGGGTAACCACCGTTCCCCAACTCGATCAATCCCCGCTGGGTCAAGAAGAGGTAGCGCCATCTGGCAGTCGCAAGGTGTGGTATCGCGGATCATTGATTGATGTCCCCACTTACAGCGGTCCACTTCAGCCAGGCAATAAAGTGCATGGTCCGGCTTTACTTGACTACCCGGGTCAAACTACCTGGGTGCCGATCAACACCTTTGTAGAGGTGGACCAATATCAAAGCTTGGTAATTACCGTCAACTAAACAAGCCTTTAGGGGGCAGCCATGAAGGTAGATCCGATTCTCACCGAGATAATATCCAATCGTCTTTACCAGATTGGTCTGGAAGGGGGACTGGTGCTTCAACGTTGCGCTGTAAGTCCCAGCGTGGTTGACTCGCGCGATCTTGGGTTCAATATCGCTGACGCTTCCGGGAGAACCATTGTTTATTCCGTCTGGATGCCAAGGCATGGCACCACTCTTGGCTACATGCTTCAAAGTTGCATGGAGCGTTTCAAAGGAGACGTCAGGCCGGGAGACATGTATCTTGTGAATGACCCCCACTCCGGTGCACTGCATATCCTTGACTTAGCGGTAATGGCTCCAGTGCATTACCAGGGGGAGCTCATCGCCTGGGTGGGTAATGCCACCCACCATGTTGACGTGGGAGCAATGACTCCGGGCCGGGCGCCGTTAGCGACTGATTGGCATCAGGAAGGCATAATTTTCAAGCCGACCAGGATTGTTGAAGGCGGGAAGATCCGCGATGATATTTTCAATCTCTTTCTGGATAACGTCAGGATGCCCAGATATCAATCTCTCGATCTAAAGGCGCAAATATCTGCCAACTTTGCCGCTTCGGAGAAAATCATCGAGCTGATTAAGACTTACGGTATGGACGCGATTCAGGCTACTTTCGATAGCTCAATCCAGCTTGGTGAACAGCAGGCCCGGGAACGCATAGCTGTTCTGACCAAGGGTACTTTTCATGAAGTCACCTGGGTCGATTATGACAAACAATACCGGGTTGAGTGCACCCTTGTAGTCGATGAAGAAGGACTCCATTTTGATTTTCAGGGCACTGATCCGGAGGCCAAGACTTTTATAAACTGCGCTCTTCCATGTGCGGTTGCCAACCTTCATAATATTCTGGCATGTCAACTGTTTCCCGATCTAACTGTAAATGCGGGCACTTTCAAGCAGGTGGATGTATCTATACCTTCAGGCACCATACTGAACTGCAATCCCCCTGCTCCTTGCTCGGGAGCTTCAACTATCACTGGTTGGAGGGTACAGGGAATTACTTTGGCACTTTTGACCCAGGCGCTGATGGATACCGAAAGACGGCCGTACGCCATGGCAGAGTGGGGCTGGGGATTTACCGATGTTCAGTGGACGGGTTTTGACGAACTGGGCAGATGGTACAGCGTCAGGGGTGACATGAATTTGCATGGAGGCGGAGCCCGCTCGGACAAAGATGGGATTGACGTATCGAATATTGCCGGATCGACAAATACTGCAATACCGAGCATCGAATCCTATGAATACAGGTACCCGGTGCTCTATCTGTCGAGGGGGCTGGTGCCTGATTCTGAAGGGGCTGGTCAGTATCGGGGTGGACATGCAGGATACTGGTCGAGATGCCTTTATAAAGTAGATACGGCCAACGACTTCACTTTTTATATTGGTCGGGACCTTGGCTCTCGTGGCGTGGCCGGCGGTGGCGACGGGAGTTCGTCCCAGATCATAATTAAACGGGTCACCGACATCTTGGATCAGCTTGGAAATGAGATACCGCTTTATCATCAGCTTCATGGAAAAGAGGAGCTTCTTGCTCAGCGTCCTCCGGGAATCGATAACTGGATAAATGCCGGCGATGTGGTCTTCGTCAGGGGAATGGGCGGTGCAGGATTTGGTACAGCCAAACTTCGGGACAAAGAGCTGGTAATCAGGGATTACGAAGAGGGACTGCTTTCCAAAGAGCGCGCTAGAGAGGTCTACGGAGTGGTAGTTGACTGAGTGCTGGTTCAGTTGAGGTGGAATCGAGCCATGAGTTCATCGCCGCTCTCTGAACTT
Organism: Actinomycetes bacterium; assembly: GCA_021803345.1. Taxonomy (GTDB): domain Bacteria; phylum Actinomycetota; class Acidimicrobiia; order Acidimicrobiales; family Acidimicrobiaceae; genus SCQM01. The sequence continues at coordinate 23,204 of JAJZLS010000074.1, read as the reverse complement.
GTTTCAGTTAGTTGTCATAAGATTGAGATGTTTTGTGGGTGGTCTAAATGAGCCACCCAGTTAGAAGGAGGCAGTTTTGCGGTTCGTCAATAAAGTTGCAGTTATCACAGGTGCCGGGCGTAACGTCGGGGAAGGCATTTCTGCTGCCCTGGTTGCCGAAGGAGCATTGGTGGCAATGGTGGACAATAACCAGGATCGTCTAAATAGTGCGGTTGAGCGAGTATTCAAGGCTGGTAGCGGATCCGCCAAACCATTCATTTGTGACGTTTCCTCATCTGAAGATGTGCAGCGTATGGTCGCTGAGGTAGTTGGATCGTTTGGCCGTATTGACTATCTGGTAAATAATGTTGCGGTCACCGACCGGGGTGTGACGGTGTTAGACCTGGCGGAAGAGGAATGGGACCGGGTTCTAAATGTAACTTTGCGCAGCGTATTTTTGTGCACCAAATATGCCGGCCGGCAGATGGTGCAGCAGGGCGAAGGCGGGGCAATTGTCAACATAGGCTCAACTTCCGGTTATCATGCCAGGGGCAACGCCACTGCGTATTCAGCTGCCAAGGCAGGAACTCTTCACGTAACTAAATCAATAGCCTTGCAGCTGGGACCACATAAGATCCGGGTCAACTCCGTGAGCCCCAATAAAGTTGGATCGCCAGTCGGAATGGATGAGGAGCCTCCGGGCCGGCCTCGTAAAAACGTGGTGGGTAGAGGTGCAGTACCCGAAGATATCGCAAATTCAGTTCTGTTCCTCCTCAGTGATCAGGCTTCGTTCATCACCGGAATTGACCTTTTGGTAGATGGCGGAGCCACTGTGGCGATGTCGATGGATTGAGTTTTGCGGGCTATTCGCGTCCAAGTGGGGATTGATGTAGTTAGAGAGTGAACTTACTGCTTAGGTTCTACGACTTCCTAGAACAACTGGCCAGTTTGAAATCCTCGCTCTGGT
>JAJZLS010000074.1:0-22248 GCA_021803345.1 Actinomycetes bacterium | reverse complement strand
CTGTGGCGATGTCGATGGATTGAGTTTTGCGCTCTGTGGAATTTAGGAAAGTTGAAGGACCCAGCATCGTAAGACGCGGGGTCCTTCTTTGTCCATGTGCCAAGGCAATAGAATATCTCGGGGCAAATACTGACGGGAGATATTCTATTGATAGGTGACTTCCAGGCTAAGCCGGCTGTTATATCTTTGGGTGCTTGTCTAGTCTCTTATGTCTTGTAAGAACCATTCGGAAGGCAGTTCATGACCAAGACCTTTTTCCTTTGCAAGTTGGTAAGCTCGGCCCCCAACCGACGCGAACTGAAGTCCCTGTGTTCCCGTACCCACAAACAAAGTAATCTGGTCATCGGTTGTTCTACCTGGCACCTTGTTGGTTTCCACGTCGACCATGGAAGGGTAATCTCCGGTTGAGGCAGAACGAGCTGTAGGGATTCTTGCTCTGTCGGCTGGAGTTCCGGCAACATAGGCTGCCAACCCACCTGCTTTCCATTCCATCATTGGCACTGGAGTGCCCTGTGAAATCGTGTTGTAACCGAGTTGGATGATTACGTCAGCCTTCTTTAGAAGAGGCTCTCCCAGTTCCCGACGGGTAACGCATACCACGTGGGCACCGGGGGAGAGCCAATCAGGATCAAACGTGGGGACCATGGAGTCGGTGGCGCTGGCCGCAATCAAAGTGTCTCGTATAGCTTCTTCTGCAGAGTCGACAGCCTTCACCGTGATGTTGAGTTTGGCTGACATTTCTTCTGCGAATGAATTACGGTGTGAAACTGTTGGGCTGTAAATCTTAACTTCTTTAATTGGCCTTGCCAGCGCAAATGATTCTAGAAATGAATGGGCCATGCCGCCCGATCCCAGAAGTCCAACCGTAATTGCGTCTTTGCGCGCCAATAGATCCACCCCGATGCCCATTGCTCCGCCGACTCTCATATGTTGCAAGTATCCGTCCTGAATCATTGCCAAAGGGGTACCATCCACGCTGCTAAAAAGCATTATAAGGCCACAAAAAAGACCCGGTCTTACGCAGTATTTCTCCTGGGTTTTCCCATCAGGCCAGGAAGCCACATCAGACTTCATCCTGACGGCCATAATCTTGAAACTTGCCGAGCCTCCTACCATATTCCCCCACTGGTAATAGTCAGTGTCTCTTCCGGTCGGGAGGTAGTAGTCAATCCTTGGGCCGTAGGTCGCTTCGCCTCGTTTTAGGTCATCGTATCCGATTCGAAGGGCCGACATGGTTTCTTTCATATCAAGGACAGCTTTGACGTCGTCATTGTTGAGCATTAGCATTTGGTGCTCCTTAGCTGGCTGTAAAATGCCAAATCACCTGGTATTTGATTTATTTTGTTTAGTTGCAATGTTAGTAATTGTGCCACATGTAAGTCCTGCAATAATCAAATCGAAATTAGGTACTTGTAAATTCACAGACCTGCGGGCAGGAAAGCTGTGCTTAGCCTGATCGGTGGATGTTGGTGTTAATAAACCAAAGTAATTGAGAGTAAAAGTAAATTTTCATCCGCTTGCAACAACGCAGGTTGCCAAAGTCGCGCTCTAGCACGTTTTGCCTCAAAATTGGCAGGGTGTTTGCAGGACTAGATCAGAGAGCCAGTTTGTGATTTGAAGGGCTTGCGAAGATTCGATTTGAATTCAGTGGATTTTACCGGACACCTGGCAGGCATAGGTTTTCTTTCGAAATGCGCAGTTTATCTGGGATAACAGGTGTCCCTCAATGGGATGTATCAGATGGCTGAATTTCAATGAATTAATTCAGCCATCTGATTTAGAAGTCGAGCTTGATGCTGGTAGTTGAAAACTGCTGCTTACATGGAGGTGGTTATGGCCAATAAGCGCTAGTGGCTCGGGCCAGCTCTATTGTGGCTGCATCCATATTTTGTTAGGTTGAATAGTCACCTTAACCCGGACTTCGGTTGGTGTACGGTTGGGATAGCTGTCCACCCCAAGATATTTTTTAGCCAGCTTATCAATATGAGCGTCGGCACCGTCTTCAGTTATTTCGACCACCGTTCCTTGAAGCGCCACCACATTAAAAGGATTTGTCGGGTCAACCACTGAAATTGCGACTTTGGACCCCTGATGTAAGTGCTTATCCTTTGAACGGCCTCTTGCGGTGTTGATCACAAGGTTGTCGCCTTCAATATCTACCCAAACAGGGGTGATATGAGGGGTTCCATCATCGAGTACCAACGCCAGATTTAAAATTACTGGCTGCTGAAGAAGTGACTTTGCGTTTTGAGTCAATGTGTTTTGAGCCATATTACTCCTTAGATGAGGGCAGCTTGATTCAGTTAAGCTTAGCTTGCAGAAGCTGCTAAATAAAGTTCATTTCCGTTGCTCTGGTTCAACAGCGATAATCGAAAGATTCTGACGCCCTTGCGCAGGTAAAAAATTCTAACCAAATGAACCAGGTGTAATCGTTAAATGATGTTATTTGCTGGGTTGTAGCTCAAAGACCTGAGAGGAAATTTAATGAAAGATACTGGGTATACCCACAGGACAGGGTTTGTGGCAGGCAGTTCTCCTGTATATTTCGAAGAACTGATTCCCTCTACTGACATTCGGGCTGCCGTGGTGATGATTCATGGGGGAGCTCACAGCGGTGCCTGTTTCATGACCACTCCCGATAACCGGAGCGGTTGGGCCTACGACTTTTTGCGAAGAGGATATCGAGTGATCGTCCCCGATTGGCCTGGCATTGGCAGAAGTGGATACATCAATACTGATGAATTGGATGCCGATCGAGTAGTGGCTGGGTTGGGAAATCTTATTGATTTTGTAGGAATTCCGGTCATACTTTTAGTTCATTCCATGTCAGGACCATTTGGTTTTGCTTTGGTAGAGCTTAAACGAAGCCTAATTACTTCTCTGGTAGCGGTTGCGCCCGGCCCGCCTGGAAATATACAGCCAGTTCCAAAGATAATTTACCAGGATCAAGAAATGATCGAGGTACAGGGAGTGGCGCTCAGATGGGCTATTAAGAAAAGTGGCCTGATCCCTCCGTCGGACAAACTCATTTTTGAAAAGCTGATTGGCAGCTCGACGAGGTTTCCAGTTCAGGCTATAGATAACTATAAAGCTTCTTTGCTAGCTTTGCCATCCGGTCTTCTTTGCCAGCGGCAGAACGTAATGGGTTCACAGCTGAAGGTAAAAGACGGGTCGGCATTTGAGGATTTTCCGGTTCTGATAATAACTGGCTCCAACGATACTGATCATCCCCGGTTGGCCGATGCAGAGACCGCCAGCTGGCTGGCTTCGCTAGGGGCCAAGATAACTTTCAAATTCTTGTCTGATGCCAATATCGGTGGCAATGGGCACATGCTGATGCTGGAAGATAATTCGACCGAGACTGCAGGGATAATACTCGACTGGTTGGATGGCGGAGGAAAAGAATGAAATGGTAACGGACCATGATTTTGCAGGCGTTTGTAAATTCTCAAGCTATGCGATTTGACCAGCGATGATTGCTGAGCAATGATGGAGATCTAAAGGTTTTAACTTTGCAGCAAATGACTGGTCGCAGCGTTTCTGTGGTTCTGCTTTATGTCCGTGTTTTTATATTTTTTACATTATTAGGCCAACTGCAAGGCTGCATGATTTACCAGTTGAGGGGATCCAACTGGTAATTTTCTGGTGATATCTTCTGGTTCGCAGGTCGAGTTAACAAGCTTATAAGGAGAGATTGTGGCGGAAAGAGTGTTCTTAAAAGGAATGACGTCAAGTTCCTATACCCTAAAAGAGTTTCGTGCCCAGCAACTTGCTGCGCCGAGGGTAAGAGGTAACGACGTGGTGGTTGCTGACATGTCGGTTGGCTATGGAGATATTGGCAAAGACACCCATAACTGGTGGCGGGTCGGACCAGGTGATGACCCTTTTCTAACTCAAACTCTTCAGGTTCATTTTGTAGAGCTTCCTCCCGGGACGTCCAATAACGGGCATGGACATCAGAATGAAGCGGTTTTTTACATCCTTGAAGGACGAGGATATGAGATCCACGATGATAAAAGATACGACTGGTCGAAAGGGGATCTGGTATTTGTTCACACGGACTCGGTGCATCAGCATTTTAACCCTTATGATCAACGGGCAGTAGCTCTGGTAACCAAGGCTAAAAGCGCGTGGATGTATCTGGGCCTGGTTCAACAGGGCAGTCAGAGCCAGATAGATGACCCAAGTCGTTTCGGTGAGCGGATTGAATGGGGCCAGATCTGGACCAAGGGTGTGGAGACACGAAAGAAAGTGGTCCATCCCGAGGACAATCAGTGGGAAGAGACTGGTTTAGGCCGGGTCAAGACTCTGAGTTCTCCTGCGAAAACTGATTTGAGGGACTTTAGCGTCGATGTTTTTGAACTTGAGATTGCCCCCGGCGATAAATCCGGTAGACGTTGGCAAATGGCAGATGAGATATTGTATGTAATTTCCGGGTCCGGATATTCTCTGCACTGGGAGGTAGGCGCCGATATTGCAGAGAAATATTATGCAAGGATTGCTAAAGAGCCTACCAGGCATGAATTTAAAGAAGGTGACGTGCTGTATGTTCCGCAGAATACTGTGGCGCAGCATTTCTCACAAAACGGTGAACCCCTTCATATGCTTTCAGCCCAAAACCGACTGTTCAAAATGCTTGGCTACGACAACGTGGTCTATTTAGACGATGCTTCGTAAACGAGACCGGTAACCAGCCGGGACTGTCGGTGTTTGATCCGGAAATCAATTCAAATTTACATAGCTATGGAGACAGCTTTGCGTTGACCTTCCATAGCTATGTAACAAATTCTCGAGACTAGATTCTGGATCGACCTCTTACCAGATGCACAATAACTAGGATCACAGCAATTATCAAAAGCAGGTGTATAAACCCCCCACCGACGCTGCCGATAAGTCCGAGCAACCATAAAACTATTAAAACCGCTGCAATTATCAGTAACAATTTGGCCTCCTAGGTGTGTGAGCTCTCGCCTTAAATGGCTGAACTGTTTTTGCTGGTCGTTACTGCTGATTAATTAGATGGATATAAATCCTGATGCTCAGGCCTAATTTTTATAGTCCACGAAATAGTGGCAATGAGTCCCAGCTTGAGAACTGGAATTTTACTTTGTGGACTGTTTATACCCGACTTGAGCTTCTGTCGGTGGAAAGTGTTTCACTTGTAAAGGGTCAGCTTGCAGAATTTCGACATCTGTCAAGTTTGCTTTCCAGCCGAGGACTTCGGCTAAGGGGGTTGAATCATCGACATAATTCCAACAGAGCTGCTATAGACCAAAGTCCTATTGAACCTATTCTACCAGGTCTACAGACAGTATCCGGTTTTTACCAGTTCAGACTGTATATTTTGTGATCTTAAATCACTCAGTCAACTTCGATATGGAAGCTGACTGAGGTTTTTCTTTGTTGAGCCAAAATGCAGTATCAGTTTTGGCTCAGCCAAAACCCAGAACTCCCAGTTAATATGTAAAGTAGGTCTTTTCATAAATTGAATTATGGAAGCGATCATTCAGCTCAAACGGATCTCACATTTCTTTGTAGATCCATGCCACCGAAGGGGCAAGCATGAACTTTAGATTTTTAGGAAATTCCGGGCTAAAGATATCTGAGATAACCTATGGTAACTGGCTTACCCATGGCTCTCAAGTGGAGAACGAGATTGCTATAGCGTGTGTGCAAGCTGCACTCGACAACGGGATAACCACTTTTGATACTGCTGACGTCTATGCCAATGGTAAAGCTGAAACTGTATTGGGACACGCACTCAAAGGGATTAGAAGGGAATCAGTTCAGATCTTTACCAAGGTCTATTGGCCTGTCGGTCCTGATCCAAAAGGGCCGAATGATACCGGACTGTCGCGCAAACACATAATGGAGGGTATAAACGGATCGCTAAAGCGTCTCAATACCGATTACGTTGATCTTTACCAGGCGCACCGATACGATATTTTCACTCCACTTGAGGAGACAATGCAGGCTTTTGCCGATATAGTCAGGTCTGGAAAAGCTCTTTATATAGGTGTTAGTGAATGGAGCGCAGAGCAGCTTCGCCAAGGTCAGGAACTGGCCAAACAGATGGGATTCAGTCTGATTTCAAACCAGCCTCAATATTCGATGCTATGGAGAGTCATTGAGGCAGAAGTAATACCGACAAGCGAAGCTCTTGGAATTAGCCAGATAGTCTGGTCTCCGCTGGCCCAGGGTGTTTTAACCGGAAAGTATCATCTTGGTAAGCAAGCTCCAGAAGGTTCCAGGGCCACCGATGTAAACGGTGGGGCGGACATGATCAAAAGATTTATGACACATAAGGTTCTAAGCAATGTTCAGGAGTTACAGCCAATAGCTGAAGAGCTGGGAATTTCCATGGCTCAATTGGCGGTGGCCTGGGTACTGCAAAACAGGAATGTGTCTGCCGCAATAATTGGGGCATCCCGACCCGAACAGATCGCTGAGAATGTCAAGGCATCCGCAACAGTGTTACCAGGCGATGTGATGGAAAGAATAGATGACGCCTTGGCTGATACAATGATTACTGATCCGGGTGAAACTGCAACGAGTACGCCTACGCAGCGATTTTCATAATTGAATTGACACCGGCGTCAAGTTTTTGATTCCGTCTGATATAGAGTCGACTTAGATCCCGGTGTCAGCAAAACCGAATTTGAATTGAGGACTTAATGGCGCAGCATTCACAAGATGAGTGGAACACTCGTTACAGAGGAACGCAAAGGCTGTTTTCCTCAGTTCCAAATCAGTTGTTGGTAGAATTGACCAAGGGACTGGCTTCGGGCAGTGCTGTCGATCTGGGAGCTGGGGAAGGCCGCAACAGTTTATGGCTGGCCAGCCAGGGATGGGACGTAACCGCGGTGGATCTTTCCGACGTGGCCCTGGAGCGGCTTCGCAGCTATGCAGAGGAACAAAATCTTTTCCTGACAACCATAGTCAGTGATATCGAAACCTACCTGGGACAAGGTTACCAATTCGACCTAGTAGTAATGGCATATATTCATGTAATGCCTGAGGAGCGAAAACGGATATTTGAGGCCGCTTCAGCAGCTGTAGCTCCAGGTGGACATCTTTTTATAGTTGGTCACCATCTTGACTCACTTGGAAAGGGCGGCCCTCCTCAGCCGGAAAGGCTGTACACCGAGGATATTTTTCTTGATTCTTTGCCTGGTTTGGAGTTACTTATTACAGAAAGTCGGCAGAATAGTTCCAGCGATCTGGACCTCCCGCTTATTGATGCCTTAGCCTGGGCTTATCGTAATAAATAGTTTGGACTGCCACGCTATAAATATATTTATCGAATTAGTTGGACGATATCGCCAATAACCAGATATGAAACAAGGCCTATCACCAGCAGATATATAAGGCTCATCTGCCATCGCCATTTGTGCCCGGCGATCCAGAATCGTCTGATTCCTTTGACGTCAAAGTAAAGCGCGACCACCCCTATAGGAATGCCGATTTCAGGACCTACTCCGACTGCGGCCCCTAAACCAAGCGCCGGCAGAATGAAAGGCAAGATGACGTAGCTAAGAGTACATCTGAGGGCAGAAACAAGCATCGCAAAGCTGAATAGTCTTTCAGCGCCACGTTCTTGTGGAGCAGTCCTTTTGACTTCCGGAATCCGGAGGATTTTTCGGACCGTTGCTTCGGCTCCACTTTGGTTAGAGAAGTCGACTTCGCAGATTTTTTGATCAGTCACATTGCTCACAAAACAAGTTTAGGCTGTTTTTCTTCTATACTTCCAATCGGGTTTGCCTTAGATGTAGAGGTTTCCTTATCTAGCTTTCAACTCTTTCTCTTTGGGCGGTTATTTTGGGATGATAGAGGCTTTTATCTCTGACATAGATTTCATACCTGCGAAGGCTTCTGCCACGTGTTCCAGTGGATAGCTTCCCGAAATCAGATCTTTGAATGGAAACATCGCGCTGGAGAGGAATTCAAGAGCTTGGTAGAAATGCCGTCCTGCTCCGGATCTGACTCCAATGATATTGAGCATTTTGACGCTCATGGCTCTGGGTGTGATTTCAATATCTTTGGAACTTCCTCCATCACCTATGGAAAGGTATCTACCGCCAGGACGGACCATTTCAAGTCCCTCAGATACTGCGGCACTGCCAGCACACTGGATAACTACATCCGCTCCAATTCCCTTGGTCTGATCCATTATCCACTTGATCCTGTCATTTCGTGAGGTGCATTCCTCTATGTTTAGGGTTTCGTCAGCACCCCATTCCTTGGCCAGGGCCAGACGAGTGTCTGGTGCTCCTATTGAAATTACCCGCTTAAACCCCTTGCTTTTGGCCACTGCAAGGGCGTAAAGGCCGACGGGTCCGGTTCCCTGTATGACTGCAGTTTCATAGGCTGCAACGGTGCCGAGCCGTTCGAAACCGTGCATAATAGTCCTGAGTGCGCACCCTGCTGACGCAGCTAGTTCGCTCGAGACATTTTTTGGAACTTTTACAATGGCTGACTTGGGTGGAACATATTGATGAGTAGCGCATCCTCCCAGCAGGTGAGGATACTTGGCTACTGGTTCTCGTCCAAAGCGGGCTGCATTGTCACACATCGTGGGTTGGTTAGCCACGGTACAGTAAAAACACTCGCCGCAGAATGGATAGGCCCAAATAATTCTGTCGCCTATTTCTACTAATTCTCCGGTGACGTCATAGCGGTCACCGTTTTTGTCTGTGACGATTCCACATGATTCATGTCCAGGAATATAGGGCATGGATTTTTCTGCACTGTGCCACAGGTGAATGTCAGTACCACAGAGAGTTGCAGCTTCGATCTCGGTCATCATAGCCAGTGGTTCCAGGGAAGGAATATCGATCTTGGCGATTTCCGGTACCTGGTCAGCACCCTTTATTAGTGCAACAGTGGCCTGTTGGTTGTTAGCCATAACTACCCCCTTTCAGTGTTTAACTATTTATCAGTCGCGGATCATCCTGGAGCCATTCTAGCGATGGCTCCGCTCTGCCGAAGATATTGCTGGCTTTGTTGACTACCCGAGCTCAAAATCGAAAATAAATCTTTTACTGAATAGTTTTATCACAGCTATTCTGGGAGGAAACAATGATCTGCCACATTTACTAACCGTCAAGACCCTTATATTTAGTCACTTACTTGATGGGTATCACAGAGTGAAAATAACTTTGGATTTTAGCCAAGATAAGTTCTAATTTACCGAGCTAATAACGCTAATCATTTCGAATTCAGGTGATTAGGTAGTGGTCGTAATGTGGCTGGGAGATAGCAGGCAATTATCTTTTCACCGACTGTTTTGATTTCATTTTATTTCGACCAGTCAGGATCCACTAAATTACTGGGAAGGTGGTTTCTCCACCACTGAAAATATCTTTCCTGTCGGACCAGGACTCGGATATCTTTTATGTTTTGCAAGAGCCAATCATACCTTCGAGGGTGAATTCCGTATTTCTTTTGGGTAAGAGTGCGCAGGTAAGCGCTAACATGTGATGTTTTTGCTCTTTTCCCCTGGCGTGCCCTGATATCGATCGATTCTGAGATAAGAATTGAGTTGACTCATTTTTGAACTAGTCATCGGGTCCATTTGCTTTGAGTCGGTGGTGATAGAACTACGGGGAGTTAATTAGATAATTCCAAAATATTTAAGCTCTATCTCGCCATTTGTGTACACAAATGGCGAGATTGTCAAATCTCCAGGAAGACAATTAGCCATTACGCAATTGGCCACTTAAAATGCGGCTAAATAAATTTGATTCATTATGTGTAATCGAGATGCGATTCTTTACTTGGCAAGCTTGATTTCTTCAACTTTTGATGATAAAAACAAATATTGTTGCCGTTGGGGGGGTAACTCGACTTGAAATTTTGAGTCGTTTTGGCGCGGCTATCTGCTCACAGGAGGGGGAATAATAAGGTGCATTTACCAAGTAGAATCAGTCTTGGCCCGGGTGCTCGGAGAACTTCCATGCTGTTTTCAGCAGGAGTATTGGCTGCCTCAATACTTGCTGCTTGCGGCTCTTCGTCGGCTTCTGGTAGCGCAACTACAGCCAGTGCGGGATCGACCAAAGCTGCCAGCTCTTCACCGGTTATAATCCATGCAATCTTGTCCGAGACTGGTCAGGGTGGTTTTTTGGGAAGCCGTCAGGCCAAGGCGCTTCAGGTATTAGCCAAGTCGGTAAATTCAAGCGGTGGAATCGATGGACATCCAGTTCAGATGGACATACTCGACAATGAGACCAGTCCAATCACTGCTGTATCATTGGCAAATAAGCTGATTTCAGAGAAGGTTCCCTTTTTTCTGAACGGAAGTATTGGAGCAGTCGATAAGGCAGTAGATGCGTTATCTACCCCAAGTGGGCCGTTTATTTACGACCTGTCGCCGGTCGAGCACCCACCAGCCGGTAGCAAGATTTTTTCTGCTGGTTTTTCTCTCTCTCTTGAAATTCAGTCTGATCTGAATTTTTTCAAATCTAAGGGGTGGACCAAAATTGCAGCACTGACCTCAACTGATGCAAGCGGCGTTGCCGGTTATGATACGCTGCAAAAAGAGCTGGCCCTACCCCAATTTTCCTCGATCCATTTAGTCACTCACCAGACTTTTGGAGATAGTGACGTGAGCGTGGCCACGCAGCTCTCTGTCATCAAGGCTGACCATCCCCAGGCACTTTTAACCTGGGCAACCGGGACTCCTCTTGGGACCATTCTAAATGGTATGTCTTCACTGGGAATGGATAACCTGCCCACGACTGCTGACAGTGGGAATGGTTCTTTTGCTGAGATGAAGCAGTATGGCTCCAAGGTCCCAAAAGACCTTTACATAGCTATTGGTTCTCTTACTGTTCCGGCTAACCAATTACCAGCGGGTCCGGTGCGGAATGAAGTGTCTAAGTTCCAATCAGAAGTTTCCGCAGCAGGTGGAACCCCAGGGCTGGGTTGGGGTTTGGCGTGGGATCCAGCCAGCTTGCTGATCGGCGCCCTGAAGCGCCTGGGAGTAAATGCCACCTCTGACCAAATACTCAAATATATGGAGAATCTTCACAATATTCCTGGTGTGATTGGAATGTACAACACGAGTACCTCAAACCACCGGGGTCTTAGTACAAGTGCGGTGTATCTGGCAACATGGAATGGCAACAAGTTTGTGGTTGCTTCCGGTTCAGGTGGGCAAGCGCTGGGATCTTCGGCAAGCTAGGTGGAGACCAACCTTTCAAGGGCGGTCGTCTTTCTGGGAAATAATCAGCCTAACTGGATTGACGTTTCCGCCTCCAGCAGTGATCAGGGCTAATATCGGATTAACGAGCTTGGACTTGGGATACTGTATGCGCCGGGATTGAGGTCCAGGTGGAGTTGACTCTTGCCAGAACTGGATTTTGAGCAAGGTTTGGCCCAAAGTCAAATTTAGCTGAACAAATTGGTTGAGAGTTGACAGATAATTTGTAAGTAAACCTCTCCTGTCGTAGTCGCAAACGGGGTTGATAATTTGAGGGTGAAAAGAGAATTGACAAGAAAGAAGATGGCAAAAAGAGATTATTTAGCGAAGGGACCAGCTTGTGGCAGTTGATCCAATTACATCCCAGGTGATTCAAAATCGCCTTTCCGGGATTGTACAGGAGATGCAGAACAACATATTCCGCACTGGATACTCAACCATTGTTCGAGAGTCGCAAGATGCCAGCTGCATGATTTTAGACTCAGAAGGTGAAGTCGTAGGAGAGCATGTAATTCTCCCTCTTCATATAGCTGCCCTGCCAGAAGTGGTAAAAGCAATCAAGAAGGTTTATTCCGGCAGGATCTTTCCAGGTGATGCATTCATCACCAACCACCCCTATGTCTCAGGGGTTACCCACTCAATCGACATGGCTGTGGTAATCCCTGTTTTTATTGGCGATGCATTGATTGCCTACTGCGCCAGCATTGCTCATAAGAGTGATTTGGGTGGCATGGTACCGGGAACTGGGTCAGGAAACGCGAGGGAGCTGTTCCAGGAGGGGATCCAATATCCTCCTGTCAAGTTCATGGATCAGGGGAAAGTGGTCGAAGAAGTGGAGGCGATCCTCAGAGCCAACAGCCGGACTCCTGACGTTATCATGGGTGACATCCGAGGTCAGGTGGGAACCGGAAGGCTTGGGGAAGAGCGGCTCAAGGAGGTGGTCTCCAGATACGGACTTGAAGTGGTGCTTGAGACATTTTCGGACCTGCAATTAAAAGTGGAGAGACGGGTTCGCAGCGTAATCGCGAGCTGGAATGACGGAACTTTTGAAGCTGAAACCTGGGTGGATAATGATGGCATACAGCTGGATGTGCCAATAAAGTACCATGTGAGGATCGAAAAAAGTGGGGAAAGGATCCTTTTTGATTTTTCCGAATCAGCTCCTCAGACTTTGGGTCCCCTCAATGTAAGACCCCCTCTTGTCAGAGGCTGCTGCTACTACGCAATGGTGGCGATGATCGATCCTGAGTTACCAAACAATGGTGGATTGGCCAGAGTGATTGAGACCAAGTTTCGTCACGGATCGGTGTTAGATCCCATCTACCCGGCTCCCACGAACACTTACATGGCTTCTGCAACTGCAGTTACGGAAGCGGTGCTCCAGGCGATGAATGGTCTTGTGCCTGAGAAAAAGATAGCTGGAATGGGCGGCGTCGGCGGGATGGTTATCGGGGGAAAGAGGAAGGATGGATCATCCTATGTCCAGTATGAACTGATTGGGGCGGCATACGGCGCCAGAAATGGTAAAGATGGAGTTTCAGGTGTAAGCGTCTTGCTTGACAATGCCAAGACCGCACCTATAGAAGTCTTGGAAACAGAATTCCCGGTCCGGCTCCGCAGATTTGAACTTATCACTGACTCTGGGGGAGCCGGGCAGTACAGGGGAGGTCTGGCCGTACGTAGAGAATACGAGATATTGACTTCAAAAGCCCAGCTCACTCTCAGAGGAGGGAAACACACTGAGCCTGCTTTTGGGGTTGATGGTGGAATGCCGGGAAGACTAGGTGCTTGCATCATAAATCCGGATTCTGAAGGATCGAGGGACCTTCCAAGTCGGTTTGGCGGTGAAGAACTCAAAGAGGGTGATGTATTACGGATTGAAAAAGCCGGCGGGGGTGGTCTGGGACCGCTCAGCGAGAGAGCCTGGGAAAAATTATTAGGAGATGTTCTTGACGGTTATGTGAGCTTCCAGTCAGCGCAGTCAGATTACGGGGCTGATCCGGAAAAACTCAAAAGTGCAATTGCAGCTTGGAACGGGGAAGAATGAACGTGGAAAACCGACGTCGATTACGTGTGGGCGTAGATACCGGAGGGACCTTCACTGATTTTGTTATCCTTGATGAATCAAGCGGGGAGATTGATGTCTTTAAAGTCCCTTCCACCAGGTCCAATCAGTCTGACGCAATAGTTTCGGGATTGGCAAATTACCTGGCTGGCATCGATGAATTGGCGGATGCTGTTGTCTTTTTTTGCCATGGTACCACAGTAGGAACCAATGCGATTCTGGAGGGATCAGGTGCGAGGACCGGCCTGGTGATTACCGATGGTTTCAGGGGTGTATATGAAGTTGGAGAGCAGGCACGAGGACAGGGAAGCGTTATTTACGATCTCTTCTTTGAAAAGCCGCGCCAACTTGTTTCACCTAGATATACCGAAGAAGTACTTGAGCGTATTACTGCCACCGGAGAAGAACTTATTGCTTTAGACGAGGATTCTGCTAAACGTGCGATTGAACATCTGGTTCGCCACGGTGCGGAATCAGTGGCCGTGGCCCTCCTATTTTCATTTAAGAATCCCCAGCATGAACAGCGCATCAAGGAGATCTTTTCTGAACTGGCTCCATGGATAGATGTATCTGTCTCGTCTGATATCGCCCCGGAGATCAGAGAGTATTACCGGATGTCAACTACCGTGGTCAATGCGTATCTGAATCCACTTTTGTCCCGTTATATAAACAGACTGGATGTAAAGCTGCGGGAAATTGGTGTTACAAGCGATCAGCGTTACATCATTCGTTCCAATGGTGGGGTGGCGTCTTTTTCTTCAGCGGCAGCTAGAAGCGTGCAGACAATTCTTTCAGGCCCTGCAGCAGGTGTTGTGACTGCTCAACACGTGGCAGCTTTAGGCGGTATAGAAAACCTGGTAACTTTCGACATGGGGGGAACCAGCACTGATGTCGCTCTTATAAGGCAAGGTGAACCGGTCCGCCGAATGGGTGGGAAAGTCCACTCACTCGATGTCTTGGTTCCAATGCTCGACATTCATACCGTAGCAGCTGGTGGTGGGACCATAGCCTGGGTAGATGATATGGGAGTTTTGCAGGTTGGACCGAGAAGCGCCGGATCTGAGCCGGGTCCGGCATGTTATGGTAGGGGCGGGGTTGAGCCCACCGTCACCGATGCGAATCTTGTACTTGGAGTTCTGAGTGGCAGCCACCCTCTTGCCGGCGGTGCTCTGAAACTCGATTTGGAATTAGCGAAAAACTCAATTCTTGAAAAGGTGGCTTCCCCACTGGGAATCTCGGTGCTCGAGGCGGCCAGAGGAATTATAGAAATTGTCAATGTCAAGATGCAGGAGGCTATAAAAGTCGTTTCCTCCAATCGGGGGTATGACCTCAGAGATTTTTATCTCTTTGCCTTTGGTGGGGCGGGTCCGCTGCACGGTTGCCAGATTGCTGAAGAAATGGGGATGAAAGGTGTAATCATTCCGCCCTATCCCGGGGTAACCAGTGCGCTGGGTCTACTGCTCTCTGATATACGGCATGATTTTGTCCACTCAGACCTGGTGGATTTGTCCACTTTGGCCCCTTCGGGTATGAAATCGATCTTTGACTCTCTGAAAAGCAAAGGGACAGAGCTGTTGCAAAGCGAAGGGTTCAACATGGGCCAGTGCCATTTTGAATTGGCAATGGATCTTCGCTACGGAGGTCAGGGATATGAGCTAACCGTAGGCTTGCCGGAGCTACCTGTCACAAGTGATGACTTGGCCTCTTTGCGCACACGGTTCGACCAGGCCCATCTTCAATATACTGGCCATTTTGCTCCGGATGAGAAGGTTGAAGTTGTCAACTATCGGTTGGCCGCGATTGCCTCGGTACCGTCGGCTCCTATATCGGTATCGGTGAGCCAAAGCGGAATGGTTGACCAAGCAGAGATTGGACGTGCGGAAATTTACGTCGGCCGGAAATGGGAAAATGTTCCAGTGTATCAGCGCAGTCGCTTGCCGGTGAATGGGCGTATAGAAGGTCCGGCGTTGATTTTACAGAACGATTCGACCACATATTTGACCTCGGGCCAGACGGCAGTGATGAATGACCGCGGTTATTTGATTTTGGAGATGTCGCATTAGTAGTTTTATTGGACATTAGATAAATGGGGGGGAACATGAGACTCAAAGATAGAGTTGCCATCGTTACTGGTGGAGGCAAGGGGATCGGCGCAGTTTATTCAAGCAGGCTTTCAGAAGAAGGTGCCAAGGTTGTGGTAGCGGATATTGATTTTGATGCCGCCCGGGAGACTGCCAAAAAGATCAGTGCTTCGGGTGGCAGCGCAATTGCCGTCGATGTGGATATTTCCGATCAAGCGAGCACTGAAGCGATGGCTAAGTCAGCCATTTCTGAGTATGGAAAGATTGACATACTGATCAACAACGCTTCGCTGATGAGTGTGCTTCCGCGTCGGCCGTGGTACGAAATTCCAGTGGACGAATGGGACAGGGTAATGTCAGTGAACCTAAGGGGAATGTTCCTTTGTTGTCTCTCGGTATTTCCAGCAATGAAAGAAAGACACTACGGAAAAATTATAAATATATCTTCGAGCCGAATCTATGAGGGGATGCCGAATCGTCTTCATTATACGACCTCCAAAGCTGGGGTAGTGGGTTTCACTAGGGCACTGGCGCGGGAAGTCGGTGAGGACAACATTTTGGTAAATGCGATTTCTCCCGGGTTTACTCAGAGCGAAACTCAGGTTTCGAGCAGCACTCCGGAATATATGAAGGCTCACATAGATCGACGTTGTATTAGGCGCGAGGAGTATCCGGAGGATTTGATGGGCACCGTTGTATTTCTGGCCTCAAGCGACAGCGACTTCATAACCGGGCAGCTGATAAACGTGGACGGAGGCTACTCGATGCACTAGCTGACGTGTATCACATGGATTTTAAATCATCTAGCAGAGGAAAAGAATATGAGCTGGCTTGTTGGAATCGATACCGGAGGAACATTTACCGATCTCGCCGCGGTCGACACTGAAACCGGGAAGATCTGCACAGTCAAAGTTCCTTCGATACCAGCCAATCCTGCCCAGGCGGTAATGAATTCGATTGAGCAATTGGTGGCAGAGTATCCGGTCAGCTGGTCAGACACAGATCTACTTGCCCACGGCACAACTGTTGCCACCAATGCCATACTTGAGGGAAAAGGTGCAAGGGCGGGACTTTTCATAAATCGCGGCCTTGGCGCAATCTATCCTATGCGAGCCGGGATGCATCCCACTGGACCAGATCTGATTGACCCTTATTACACCAAGCCACCAGAGTTAGTCAGTCGGGCTCTAACCCGTGAAATTAGGGGAAGAATAGGTTTTGACGGTCAGGAGTTGGAACCGCTTGAGAGAGAGGATGTGGTGAGATCGGCGCTTGAGCTTAAGGAGCAAGGCGTGAACTCCATTGCTGTCTGTTACCTGTTTTCTTTTGTAAATCCTTCTCATGAACAGGCGACAAGAGAGATCATTAGCGAAGTATTTCCTCAGTGTCGAGTTTCCATTTCTTCTGATGTCTTACCTGTAATTCGAGAGTATCCCCGCCTTTCGACCACAGTTCTGGATGCCTATGTGGGTCCGGTGGTGTCTGAGTATCTGGAGGAGCTGGCTTCAAGACTTGGAAACGCCGGTCTGAATACCCAGCGTTTTTACATCATGCAGTCAAGCGGCGGCCTGAAAAGAATGTCCCTGGCGGTTAGGTATCCCAACGAGACCCTGCTTTCAGGCCCGGCAGCAGGAGTGGTGTTTTGTCAAAAGCTGAGCGAGCAGAGCGGATTTGGGAATCTGCTCACTTTTGACATGGGTGGCACCAGTGCTGACATGAGCGTCTTATTAGATGGCGAGGTGGAAGAAACCAGAGAGGGTTCTATTGCCGGACAGGATTTGGGTACTCCAATGATTCAGATTCGAACCATTGGTTCAGGTGGTGGAAGTATCGCATTTCTGGGCAAAGACGGGTTATTGAAGGTGGGTCCAGAATCGGCAGGGGCAGTGCCCGGACCAGCCTGCTACGGGAGGGGCGGCACCCTGCCGACAGTTACTGATGCAAATGTGGTGCTTGGATATCTCAGTGTGGACAACTTCCTAGGCGGGAGAATGGCGGGCAACGCTGACCTTGCGCTAAAGGCACTATCCGGCCTTAGCCGGGAAGTCAGAATCGATGAGGTGGCTTTGGCCCAGGGCATATTGAAGATCGTAGATACTCAAATGGCTGTTGGGCTTCGGATGGCGCTCATGGAGAGAGGGGCTGACCCGAGAGACTTCGTACTTGTTGCCTTTGGAGGATCAGGACCGGTTCATGCTGTGCGTTTGGGTCGTGAACTTGGCATAGATAAAGTTCTGATTCCAAGGTTCCCGGGAATTGCCTGTTCAATGGGACTGCTCAATACCGTTGTTAAATATGTATATCTGCAAAGCTTCATTACCAGATTTAATAGTGCCGACCCCAGTGCCATTGCAGAGGGATTCGAGGAATTACGAGCCAAAGCAATGAACGACTTCAGAGTGGAGGGACTGAGTAACGAGTCATCTGAACTGGCCTATCAGCTCGATGTTCGATACCCGCGGCAGGGTTATGAACTTTCCGTTGATCTGGGAAGCCGAGATGGCCTGCCAATTATTGACCTTGAATCAACCAGAGAGCGGTTCCACAGCCAGCATCATGGTTATTACGGAAGTTCCGCTCCGGATGAAGAGCCGGAAATAGTCAACCTGCGGCTCGTTTTGCGCGGTGAGCTGCCTCAGATGAAGTGGTCGGATCCGGAGGTGGAACCTGGTGACTTGCTAAAAGGTCATCGGGATGCTTGGTTTGATTCAGCTGGCAAGTATCTTTCGACTCCTGTTTATTATCGGTCACGCTTGGCTCCCGGAGTCCAGGTCGATGGACCGGCAATCATCGAACAGACAGATTCGGCGACGATTCTCGATCCCGACAGTTATCTGGTAGTGGATAACTTTGGCAACTTGGTAATTCATCTTTCTGGCAATGTGAAGGGGTAGTCAAATGGATCCGATAACGCTTGAGGTACTCGGCTATAGGATGGGAGAGGTTGTCCATACTATGGAGCACCTGCTGTTTCACAGTGGTTACTCTCCCATATTGCGTGAATCATACGATGGAAGCGCCACAATCTTAGACCGCAATGGATACGTAGTTGCAGGTTCCGGAGCACCGTATCATCTTTTTCCTTATTACTACACAGCTCAGTACATCATCGACCGATTTAAAGGGGAAATTAGCCCCGGTGACAGTTTCATGGCGAACGATCCATATCATTCGGGAAATTCACACGTTCCAGATATGGCAGTGGTAACGCCGGTATTTTTTGACGGGGAAATCATTGCCTATACCGCCTGCATTGCGCACAAACCCGATTTGGGTGGGCTGGTTCCCGGTTCCTCAAGTGCCGGGGCACGGGAAATCTTTCATGAAGGAGTGCTTTTCCCAGGAGTGAGAATCTGGAGCAATGACGGAATTAATAGGGACGTCGAGGCCATCTTGCGGCAGAACAGCCGTACTCCGGATGAGGTTGCTGGTGATGTGAGGGCTCAGGTGGGATGCACTCAGGTTGGGGCACAACGGATCGTGTCACTATGCCAGGAGTATTCAGCCGAGGAGATCTGCCAGGCGTTTGAGGAATGGATAGTGATCAGCCAGCGACGTCTGGGGGATGAGTTGGAGAAAATCCCCGATGGAGTTGGAGTCGGCACAGCTTATTTGGATAATGACAGCGTGGATCTGGATAGACCGGTGAAGATCGAGGTGAAAGTCACCAAATCTGGATCTAGGATAAGTTTGGATTTCAGCGGCAGTAATGAGATCGTCACCGGGCCAGTAAACATTCGTCCCCAGTCCACCGAGGCCGGAGCCACTCTGGTTTTGATTGGATTGCTAGACCCAAAGATACCGATCAACGATGGGATTCGCCGGGCTGTTGAATTTATCAATCCTCCCGGAAGGGTGACACATGCAGTGTTTCCTGCACCAGTGAATAATTACTATCCGACCATGCATCTCGTTTACTGCAGTGTCCTAAAGGCTATGGATCAGCTCACCGGACGGGTAGTTGCGCCAGCAGCTCTGGGTATAGGTGGAAATACCATAGGTTACGTCAAGGCCAGAAACGGGTTGCCAGCTGTGCAGTATGAATTACAAAACACCTCTCTTGGGGGAACCCCAAGTAACGACGGTGCCTTTGGGGCAATGGCTATGAATCAGGTCACCCCCAGCACTTCGCTTGAGATTTTGGAAACCGAGTATCCAATGCGGGTCACCAGGTTTGAACCATTGGTCGATTCCGCAGGACCTGGAGAGTTTCGAGGAGGGGTTGGTTATGTTCGGGAGTATGAGCTACTGAGTGCAGCAAAGCTGAGCATAAGGATGGGGCAGTTTAAATTTGGAGGTTGGGGAGTAAATGGAGGCAAGGGGCCTAAAACCACTGCCAAGGCGGTCCTGAATGACGGTAGTGACACGGAAGAGTTACTACCACCGCTCCAGACCAGGGATTTGCCGTCAGGAACCCGGTTCGCTATAAAGATGTCCGGCGGAGGAGGCTACGGTAATCCTTATAAAAGAGATCCGCAGCGGGTTTTGCTGGATGTGACTAATGGTTATGTCTCCGTTGAAGCAGCAGTTGAGGATTATGGCGTTGCGATAAACCGGGATTCAATGACCGTAGACGATGAAAAGACCTTAGAGTTGCGGAGTAATAAAACGAAGGAGCGAGGATAGAAGGTTTATTTTGCGCTGTTGGCGGTAATTTTGTGGCTGTTGTTTTTGCCGGAACTTAACAGTACTTCTCTGAGATCGAGATTATTAACTTCACCGATATTTAATCCGATTTCGATCTGGTTACGAATAAGAGACATGGCTTTCGACATTGATCTTTATAAAGAACGTACTGCCCGCCTGCGTTGGGATGACCTTGACTTGGGCAGTTTTTCCACAAATCCTCTGGACGAAGGTGTACTCCGATGCTTGAGGTATATGCATGATGTGGAGTTTCACACCGTGTGCTATCTGCGTGATCTGCTTTTGACGCCGGCTCACTCAGATCCTCTTGTGACATCTTTTCTATCTTTTTGGGTTTATGAAGAGTATTGGCATGGCGAAGCATTGGCAGCAGTTATTGATGCCCATGGTGAATCCTCAGGATCACAACGTATTGCTCCTATGAGGCTGGGACTTGGAGCGAAAGATAAGATTCGCCCTTACATAATGTCCTTAGCCAGTACCCTGGTCGGCAGCGACTTCGTAGCACTTCATATGTCATGGGGCGCCGTCAACGAGTTGACTACTCAGGCTGGATATGCACAATTATCCCAGCGTGCCAATAACCCGGTGCTCTCCACTCTTCTAAGCAGGATTATGAAGCAGGAGGGGATGCATATAGATTTCTATTGCAGCCAAGCAAAGCAACGCCTGGAATCGTCAAACAAGGCCAGAATACTTACCAGAGCAGCACTTAAAAAGTTCTGGGCTCCTGTGGGTTCAGGAGTAATGAGTGGAGAGGAGACGGCTTTTCTGGCCAACTTCCTTTTCGGAGATGAGTTTGGGATGGAATCGGTCGAACGCATAGATCGTCGAGTTGACAGGCTCCCCGGCCTAGCGGGACTCTATCTCTTGCAGTCCGCAGTTACACAGGTCCGAAGTCAGGCTCCCGTACTGGTAAAAACCGCTTAGGACGAATTGTGAAGCGGTCAAATGATACTTTGGTGCGACAGCCCTTGGTCTAGGGTATATTCCCGGTTATGAGTGTCATAGAGATGACAGCAAATACCTTTTTCAATCTGACGGTGAACCAAATTGACCCTAAAGGCATGCAGAGATATTTCAATAGGCCTATTTTTTAGCCCAGCGGTTGATCGGATTGCCGATGTGGTCGTTTTTACTGGTGAAACTGAAACCAGTAGCTGGTCTAGGTGGATGACCGTATTTGATATGTCATTAGTTCCTGCAGATAAATGCTTCCAGAAGCACTGGATTAGCCTGACATGATTTGTGCGAGAAATTGGCTGTTATCTACTCGGTAGGCGGGAACACGTTACTGGTTATGGGAGCCGCCGATAGAGGAATCTCTAAATAGGACAAGATAGAACTCGGCGCTGTTGCCCAAGTAGCCAGGATTTCAAGAAGAATAATCTCCCTAGGGTGAAAGTTTTTCTTTCCGCCTCAGTTGTATATTCGGGTTATATCTTAAATTCAGTCCATATTTTGTTAGCACACTTTGTTACCGTTCTGGAACCAAGATTGTCACGTTTGTGATTTGTATCTAAAGGGCTGAATTGAGGGAATTTTACAAGAAAGGACGTTTACAACATGGCAAAGCGTTCGCTCCCGTCTGTTGCCGCATTGGCCATCATTTCGCTATTGATGGCTGCCTGCGGTTCGACCAGTTCCGCAAGTTCCACGAGTAGTAGCTCGACCACCACGGCAGCACCTGTGACAGTCGTGAAATCATCGAGCGCTACTGTCTCGGGCAAATCAACTGTGGTGCTTACCGATACCAGCGGTAAAACACTCTATTACTTTACTCCGGATAGTTCTTCTAAGGCTGTTTGTACCAGTTCGTACAAGCTGCCGACAGGCAAAATTTGCACAGTAGTATGGCCCCCTTTGACTTTGACTTCCGGCACTCCAGCCGCGTCGGGCTCTCTTTCAGGCACGCTTAGCGTACAAGAGACAGGTAACGGTCGTCAGGTTGAATACAATGGACATCCGCTCTATACCTTTGCTGGTGATACTGCTCCCGGCCAAGCCAAGGGCCAGGGTTTGTTAGGAAAATGGTGGGTAGCGACTCCCACTCTGAGCACAAATTCGTCCGGAAGTTCCTCGACTAAATCAACTACTGCCCCTGGAACCGGTTCTTACTAAGGAAGTGCCGAATGTTAGCACGCGCGTGATATAATGAATGAATGGAGATAAACGATGAATCGCTCGCGCGATTCTTTGACGTACTCCTTCCACATCTGAACGAACTTCAACGACGGGTAGCTGTTGGTGCAGCC
>JAJZLS010000036.1 GCA_021803345.1 Actinomycetes bacterium | reverse complement strand
GGTTCTTAGGGGGGGTGCGGCCCAGTAATGGGCTGTGCCTACCCGACCCCAGGGTACGTCTCCGGCTGTGATTGAGACTAACGGAACCAGAAAGAACCGGAGCATCTATGGCTTTTTGAACCTAAAGACCGGGGAAGAACATGCATTTTCTACCACGCGTCAAACAATGTATAAAACGGCGCAGATACTCCAAAAGATTCGCAAGATCTACCCCGAGCAAAAGATTCTACTCTTGTGGGATGGGGCTCTTGTGGGATGGGGCTGGTTGGCACCGAGGGAGCATGGCACAGGACGCACTGGTTGCATATCATATAGAAAAAATTCAGTTCCCTCCGTATTCTCCCGAACTCAATCCTCAGGAACACATTTGGAAACAGGGAAAATCTCAAGTAACTAACAATCGCTTCATTCCCAAGATTGAACCAGTGACAAAGGAATTAGTTGAATATCTCAATACGACCATGTTCCCTTACTCCTTACTGGATTTCAGGAGCAAGTGAGAATGTGAGGTCTATAAGAGAGACCGCTATTACACGATATATATATCCTTGTTATTTGCTATATGTTACGAAGCCAGCTAGCATTTGACATGTCCAGCTATCCAACTTTGGCACGGCTCAATTCTCCAAGCTTGGTATGGATGCTGTAGCCGAGTGCTCCAATGTAAAGGTCGCTCCAGTTTGTGTAATGGTTTGTTTTCTAACAAGAAGGTTGTTTCATGGACTCGACGTCCTTATTTCGACTTAATGGAAAAGTGGCTATCGTAACCGGTGCTTCTTCTGGCATCGGTGCCCACCTTGCTGAAGTGTTAGCTGGCGCTGGGGCTCAGGTAGTGCTCGCCGCGCGACGAAAAGACAAGCTTGAATCGGTCGTATCCTCAATTGGCGAGTCGGCCTTCGGCTTCCAGTGCGATGTAACCAGAGACTCAGACCTGGAAGCACTTGTTGACTTTACCATGAAGAAGTTTGCGAGGATTGATATATGCGTCAATAACGCTGGAATAAGTGATCCTGAGCCCGCCGAAAATGAGTCTCCTGAGAAATTCAGGTCGATAATGGCAGTCAATCTTGAGAGCGTGTTTGTACTTTCTCAGTTGGTGGGGCGGGTAATGTTGGCGGCAGGTCAAGGTTCAATAGTCAATATCGCTTCGATAGTTGGTCTTCTTGCATCTGGTCAGATTCCTCAGGCATCTTATGCTGCGTCAAAGGCAGCAGTGGTGAATCTGACTCGTGAGTTGGCAGCCCAGTGGGCTCGTCGAGGCGTCCGGGTAAACGCAATTGCACCCGGATGGTTCCCGTCAGAAATGACAGGTGGAATGTTTGGGGATCCGCACGGTCAGGAGTTCATTCGAAAAAGGTGTCCAATGGGTCGCACCGGAGAGCTTTTTGAGTTGGATGGCACCCTATTGCTGCTGGCCTCCAACGCCGGAAGTTACATCACTGGAGAAACCATAATTGTCGATGGTGGTTGGTCAATAATCTAGCCAATCAGCAGTAACATAATCAACTGGGAACTCAGGTGTCAAAGTGTCAAGCTGACCTTTCCTAGTTCGAAGTTCAGGTCGTGTACTAACTGACATCTCCGTCTACCGGGTAAAACGTGCAAACTCCATGACTAAAGTAGTCACGTAAATTCATACTCCTGTAACGCAGTTACCTAGGTAAACAACATCTCCGTTATGCTGCTGACCTAACCTTCGGCCTAGTTTTCCCAGCCTGACAAACATATCGTAGGCTTGCTTGGCACTGGTGAGATCGGAAGTAATTGCTAAAGTTATTTGAGTTTTCCTATGACATCTTACCAAAATAAGCTTGTCAAGGCGAAGAGAGAAAGAATGAAAGCAATCGGTGAAGTAGTCTGGAACGAAATCCCCTTCACCCCTAACAGTGAAGGCCACGTGTTTCAACGGTCAATAAGAACTGCATAATGGCGGTCATCACTTCTGCAGCACACATTACTACACAAAGTATTACCCCCTCCGACTCCCCCTCTTGGCCACTTATCGCTTCCCGGGAATATCGGTTACAGATTGGCTCGTTTCTGATCCCCTCAGAATCAGGGCCACGGAGAACCTCGTCAGTTCCGGCGACAACTTGCCGAACATTCCACTTTCCTTGCGCTCGCGGATTCTTTGGTGTCTGCTCCGAGATCAAAGATAATTGAGACTTCGCTCAATCCTTACAGACTCGACTCTTATTTTTGGTCACATGGGGGAAATAACGACGCTGCAACAGTCGCTTTTTACTCCGGGTCGCAAATTTGTTCCACCTCGCCTTGACGCAGACCCCCTCGATCTACCCTAGAAACTTCAGTACTATGGACCTTGGTGTCTTGCCTGGACCGAACCTTCATCGAATGGCTGTTGTGAGCTTTTCGCTCAGTCATGTCACATTTACCTCCTTATAGTTGTGGCACCCGAGCTTGGCGGAGGTATGTAGTTTTAGCTAAAAGTGACCCTAAATATTTATAGGAATTGAATTTTATTAAGTAGAATACTAAATGTATAGTATCTTACTAATGGTAAAGATTGATAAACAAGAAACCAAGACTGAACGAATAAAATCTTCGACCATCCAAGGTCTACGGATATTAGCGCTGACAACATTGATAGCGACGTATTTACTGATCGTTCTGGGTAGCACAGTAAGAGTCACAGAATCTGGAATGGGATGTGCAGGTTGGCCTCTGTGCTCTGGGCATATCGGACCCATTGATCATTTCCACCCTCTCCTTGAACAGTCGCATCGCTATTTAGCTGCAATTGTTACAGTGCTGATTGCCGCTATTGCTATATTGAGCTACCGTGGCGGTGAAAATACTCGTCATATCAAAGGTCCAGCTTTTCTTGCAGTTGGGGCTATCATTGTTCAGATAGTCCTCGGTGCTATAACAGTATTTACTAATAACGCACCAGTAACAGTCGCACTTCACCTCATTGTAGGATTGTCATTTCTGGGAATTGTCACAGTGGTGACAGCTAGGGCATACACACCTTCGAGAAGTAACCAGTTGCCACTCTACCGCTTTGATCGACTGGCTATTCCGGCTGTCGCGGCTCTGTTCATCATTTTTATATCTGGCTCGTTAGTAGTAGACGGCGGAGCAGAAAAAGCCTGTCCATCGTGGCCGCTTTGTTTTGGAAGCCATGCTGCTGGGGGACTTCTAACGTTACAACTTATCCACCGAACAATAGTTTTCATTGGAGCCAGTGTTTCCGCTATCTATTTTATACGCATTATGCGAAACTTAACCAAATCCGCGATCCATCGTAAACTAGCAGTAACAGGACTTGTGCTTTTAGCTGTTGAAATAGTTGTTGGGGCGAGCGTAGCACTTTTACGCGCCCCAGACTACTTAGCAGATATCCACCTGGCACTAGCAGCAGCACTCTGGACAGTAACAGTCGCAACCGCCGTACTTGCGGTTCCAAAGGATTCAAATTTAGATAGAGCGTATACCGTAACGCCTACTTGAGAATTCCCAGACGATATAACGCCCGACAAGTGGCCTCAGGGTGTAACCGATGTGGGCTTTTGCTACCCATTGGGCAAGTACTATCGGCGAAAGTGGGAATTCCTCTCGGTAACCTACCTGTAACCATTGCTCTACTAGTAGTGCGACCTCGGTGATATTCCATTGGCAAAAGGTGCGCCCCGATCACTCCTATTTAGCTATTTGTAGAAGTGTGTAGGAACTATCTTGACCAGGAACGAGGATTCTTCCAAGGTCCAATCCGGAATTATCTAGGCGTCACTCGCGCTTTTGTGAATGATACCTCAACCCGCAGCTCATTTGATATCTCCATACTGATAGCAGACCAGATAAGCGATTTTCAGGTCAGCAACTTAGAGGTCGTCGTTACCTCGCCGTGAATATGGAAGATAGTGCGTACAGAGTTTTAGCACTGGCGCAACATCGACTGCCTTAGTACCGTTGACACTTGTTCATTCCGGTTATACGCCGGTATCTCTGTGGCGCGGCTGAGCCTGTATTTCAGCATGGTGGAGGAGGGTTCTTCCGAGAACCGTGGAATGTTGCCTTTGAGCACGAGTGTCAGACTTCTGATTTTTTCTTACCCTCCCCGGACTTGACAGCAAAGCTGAGAGGAGGAAAACATCGATGTAGTCCATAACCGCTGTGCCGTGCCGAATTTATCATTACTGAGACCGGAGCGGACATGACCCGATTCCCTACTGCTGGTCACTTAGCTTCCTGGGCGGGGACGTCTCCAGGATCGAACGAGTCTGCTGGTAAAGTAAAGTCCACCCGCACTCGTCCAGGCAATCCCTACCTAAAAGGAGCCCTTGGTATAGCTGCACTATCCGCATCAAGATCCAAGGACACCTACTTCTCTGTCAGGTATCGGCGTATCGCCTCACGTCGGGGGCCCAGCAAAGCAGTCGTCGCAATTGAGCACTCCTTGTTGATTGCTATCTGGAACATGCTACAAACTGGAAGTATCTATAACGATCCCGGTAAGGACTACTACACCAAACGTGATCCAGAAAGGGCCAAGAAACATGCACTCGATCAATTACGAAATCTCGGTTATACGGTCACTCTTGAACCAATACCTGAGCCCGTTTAGCTGCTACCCCCTTTGGTGCACGGAGCTATCTTCGCGTTAGGCAAGTCCAGGATGGCTAAGGTTGGCTCCGCCAAATCAACTACCACCAAGCTTCCCTCGCCGCTATATGCCTACCTTGAGGTTAAGCCCGAATGCTATGTCGACGCTGCCCTTTCGGGGGCGTGTTTGAAACTCTCATTATTGCCTGAGGCAATAGTAGCTAAAGATCGCAGAGACTTTGAAATAGTGACGTTGCTCTGGCACCTTGGGCTCCGTGCTGGCGAGGTGGCAAGACTCGAACCTGGAGACATTGACTGGGAAACAGACGAACCTGGAATCTAAGCCAAGGGAAATCGCAAAGACAGACTGCCTCTGCTAAGCGATGTCGGTGAAGCTATCGTCAACTGGATGCAACATGGACGGCCTCAATGTTCAGCTTCATCTCGATGCCTTGGAATGGTAGTCCACTGGTCAGCTACCAGACTATCATCGAACTGATTTCAGCAACCACTATTGCTAATGGACTTAGGATTCGAGCCAAACAAGAACTCAATAATTACGAGACTGGGGCAAAAAATCAGCGACCAAGAACTTGCTACAATTCCTCTCAAACGTCGGGATTCCATGGTTAGCTGGAACTATACTCAACCAATCAAACCCCAAGTTGAGCCCTTTGTCGAGCAGTTGAAACCCATATTAACCTAGGCGAGTTGTAGATAGTAGATTGTAGATAGTAGATTGAATACTGTAAGAGTTAGAACAATAAGCCAGTAGTTTGATTTTCATAGAGGAGAATCAGTCGTGAAAGTCTGGATAGACCAGGATCTCTGCACTGGAGATGGGCTTTGCGAAGAGACTTGTCCCGATGTCTTCGCAATAGATGAAGACGGGATTTCCTACGTCAAGGAAGACGGCAATGTATACAATAATCCGGGTGGATCTGCACAGAAGGCTCACGTTCCTACCCGGTTCGAAGATGCGGTTGTAGACGCTTCGAAAGAGTGTCCTGGCGAGTGCATTTTCATAGAAATAGATTGACAGGTATTGTATTGCTGTGAAACTTGCCGAGCTTTCCTGCCGAAAGTTGCCACCCATAGATATCGCCGCCTCACTTGCTACTGAAATCGAACAGCCTGAGTTAAAGAAGGTCGTTGTGTTGAGGTAGTCAACACATTCCTTTGTGGCGGTTTAAATCTTAGGTATGAAACGCTTGTGAGTCATAACTGAACGTCCCTGTTTCCACATTTGTTCTTGGGGATTGAATTGCGGACTTATTGGGAAAGTGTAGTGCTTCCGTGTGATGTTTGGCGATTACCTGATGCTTGACGCTACCACGATGCCAGCCAGCTCTACCGCATAAAACAGCATCTTGTCTTTAGCTTGGTATGTCAGCATTTTTATGTATAGTTTGCTGTTCTTAAATGCACGCGTGCCCCTAACCTGTTCGCAGGGTCAAAAGCCCACAGGTGCCTCGATTGTTGACGCTCCCATTGGTCTAAATTATGGCCAAAATGATTCCATTAGGTATCACTTACTTTTAACCGAATTGGTTTAATAGATTCCACGTAAGACTCCTCAGTAGATTTATCCAGAGAGTAGTACAGTGTCACTGGCCACGAATAAATACAGTCATACACTAGACGTTCGGGTGAGCAGGCTGTCACAGGACTTCGCACTCAGACTTGGTAGGTACTTTTTTATCCTCAAGTTTTGGCATCCTCGATAGGCCTGGTTGATCGGCCAGCATAGCTATCGTCCCGCCAGTTGAATACTCGGTTCTGCACCACCACAAGATTGTCTCATTTGCACCAAAGACATTGGTGACTTATAGTTGAGATGCCAGCCTTGGATTGACGATCTCAATAGCGCAATGTCGTCGAAGCTCTTTAGCAGATGAATCCCACCTCCAAGTTGGCTGTCCCAACACAAACACACACCCAGTTCCGCCATTGCGGTCACTAAAAGATTTCCATAAGCCAGCCCCACTGAACCAGATGGAGTAAGGGGAGGAGGCTCCACAGGCATTCTAGTTCGTCTAATTTCCTGATCATTAAATTTCTTACAACTAGCCAGATACCCTACGTTTGGCATTCAAGATTTAGCGTAAAGTCAAGCTATTACCTGGTCAATTGTGGTATTTATTGGTCTATGCCAAGAGTTCTAGAATCCATGGTGTCTTGGGTGCCATTTGCCAAATGCACAGCAGCTCGGCTCCCGCTATGCATTACTTTCTCGGAAACCCTTACGGCACTGCCGAATCCGCTCTATGCTGCAGAGCGCAAATTTGATCCCTTTCGCATTGACCGGGACATCTCTACCCGAACCAGAGGTTTTACTACCAAGGACGCTGGCATCTCCTTAGACTGGACTGACACCTATCAGCTTCATGAGCTTATCCTTCAGCTAGGTCACTTTTACCTCCTTGAACCTATGACATTCAAGCTAGTTAACACACAGGGTTTAGGTTAGGCTTAAACTTGCGTGCCAAAGAACGAGTTGATCCATATGAGTCTGATTAGAGCCAATTATTTGTTATCAAACGCATCTTGCTGACTCCCAAATCAACCAGCATTTGTGCACCTATCCCGTACTCTCGAGAATCCTCCGGAAGCCCAAGTTCCAAGTTTGCATCGACAGTATCTCGGCCCTGATTCTGGAGCGAATACTCTCGCAATTTGTGGGCTATCCCAATCCCTCTCCCTTCGTGACCCCGAAGGTATATCACCACTCCACTACCTTCAGCAGCAATCAGCTTCAGAGCAGAATCCAACTGGTGTCCACAGTCGCACTTCAAAGAGCCGAAAACATCGCCAGTCAGACACTCGGAATGTACCCTTACCAAAGTGGGAGAATCGTTACTGATCTCGCCCATCACCATAGCAATATGGTGCTCACCATCTAGAACTGACTTGTAAACAACACAATTGAAATCGCCGTAAACAGTTGGAATCCTCGCGCTTGCCCCTTCGACCCTACGAACCAAGATATTCCTACGACGTCGGTATCTGACCAGATCAGCAATAGAAACCATAACCAAGTTATACTTCTCGCTGAACCGCTCCAATTCTTCGAATCTCGCCATCTCGGATTTGTCTTCAGAGACAATTTCACACAGAACACCAGCTGGCTCAAGACCGGCCGCTACTGCCAGATCCACTGCAGCCTCTGTATGACCAACCCGCTTTAGAACACCACCCTCTTTGTATCTGAGAGGAAAGATATGACCTGGTCGAGCAAAATCAGATGAAGAAAAACTGCTGTCTGCCAGAGCCCGGACAGTAGCAGAGCGATCGTGAGCAGAGATTCCAGTAGTTGTTCCATGGCGATAATCAACCGAAACGGTGAAGGCGGTCCTTTGCGATTCGGTATTCTCGGCTACCATGAGTGGAAGTTTCAACTGATCCAGGCGTTCCCCGGTGACCGAAACACAGATCAGCCCAGAAGTGTGCTGAATAAAAAATGAGATGGCCTCTGGCGTCGCGTATTGGGCAGCCATAATTAAATCACCCTCATTCTCGCGATCTTCATCATCCACCACAATTACCATCTCGCCACGACTGATTGCCGCAACTGCCTCTTCGATGGTTCCAAGCGCCACTTATCTGTCCCGTCTGCTAAGGTTATAAATCCAACTCTCTCAGTTATCAGCGATAAATTCGGTCATTCGCTCCACATATTTAGCCACAATGTCGAATTCCAGATTCACCCTGTCACCTACACCTTTAGTTCCCAGTGTAGTTCCAGCCACCGTAGAACTCGTGACCTTGGAAAGGAATGACTCCAAGTTCTTGGTCGCTGACTTTTGCCCCAATCTCGTAATGATTGAGTTCTTGCTAGGCTCGAATGCTAAGTCCATTAACAATAGTGGTTGCTGAAATCAGCTCCATGATGGTCTGGTAGGTGAACACCGGGCTACCTCATATAAACCATGCTCTGCTCATGACTATTTCTGGCGGTCTACGAATCAGTAATTATGAAACAACATACCCCGACATGGTAATTCAAGCAGTTGTATCACTACGCTAAACTTTTGTTTAGGAAGACATCCAAAAGCAGTCCTTTTAGAACTCCAAGCTAACAATGAAGTGCCATTACAAGTCGCTGAAATGACTGCCAATATAGCGATGTTGCCACGAAAGGTAACGGATCTTGAGAAACACCCATATCTTCAATTGCATCCTCATACTCAAGTTGCAATTGGTTAACCCACTATTGTGAACCTATTTTATAGGCAGCAATTTCGTACGCTCAGTTAAGGCAATTTTCACCCAACCGACTACAGCCTCTATGCGCAGTCATTCAAACAAATCAGAAACCACCGCGGAAGATTGGTTAGTGATAAGCTATACCCGATAGGCCTGGATACCTGTAAGAGCCTCTCCTATGACCAACGTATGCATTTCATGGGTACCTTCGTAGGTGTACACAGACTCAAGGTTAGCCATATGGCGCATGACAGGATATTCAAGAGTGATGCCATTCGCTCCAAGAATGCTCCGGCATTCCCTTGTAATTTCCAGTGCCCGCTTGACGCTGCTGAATTTTCCGATGCTCACCTGTTCGGGACGTATTGTACCCTTCTCCTTGAGACGGCCAAGGTGCAACGCAAGAAGAAGTCCTTTACCATATTCGACCGTCATATCCGCGTACTTTTTCTGAGTCAGCTGGTATGCAGCGATTGGGTGATCGAATTGAATTCTCTCCATTCCGTAACGGATAGCAGTCTCGAGTGAGTCCCTGGCTGCACCAAGAGCGCCAAAAATAATCCCAAAGCGGGCTTCGGACAAGCACGTCAAGGGACCGCGAAGACTTGAAACTCCCGGCAGAACAGCATCCGCGGGTAAACGGACGTTGTCCAATACAATCTCAGAGGTGACCGACGCACGAAGCGAAAGTTTACGATGAACTAGATTTGCTTGAAAGCCGGGCGAATTGGTTGAAACTATGAATCCCCTAATTCCCTCATCAGTCCTCGCCCATATAATGGCAACATCGGCAATATTACCGTTGGTGATCCACATCTTGGTGCCATCAAGCAACCAGTCCGTACCATCACGCTTAGCTCGGGTTCGCATGCCTGCTGGATTTGATCCAAAATCAGGCTCGGTCAGTCCAAAACAACCAATAATTTCTCCAGTGGCCATTCTTGGCAGAAAATGCTGCTTTTGCTCCTCAGAACCAAAGGCGTGAATCGCCTTCATCGCCAGTGAACCCTGCACGCTGACAAGGGAACGAATGCCGGCGTCACCAGCTTCGAGCTCCAGACAGGCTAAACCATAAGCCACCGCTCCTCCCCCAGCGCACCCATAGCCATCTAAGTGCATACCAAGGACTCCGAGTTCTCCCAGTTCCCGGGCAAGCTCCTTAGCTGGAATCTCACCCCGCTCAAACCAATCAGCCACATCCGGCTTGATGCGCGCCTCGACATACTTACGAATAACGCTTCGAATCTCGCGCTCTTCGTCCGTCAACAGTCCGTCTATATCGAACAAGCCTTCCGGTGTTGAGGTTGTTTTTGCCATGTTTTTCCTTTCTGGTCATGGATATTTAATTGTTAACCTCGCAAAAGTTGAACATAGAACTCGACTCCGACTACGTGTGTTCAACACATAGAACCCGCAATAATCCGCGGAGTGCCAGAGTGCCGCAGAGTTGCCGCAGAGTTGCCGCAGAGACTTCTACCTAAAAATCTCAACTAACTCACATACTTCATTGTGTGAAATCTACCATATCTCTTGCCTGGAACTATAGTCCACAAGCCACTAACCTAATATTACTCAAAGAACCCATGTCAAAACCAAACCGCAGTCAGTCAGGGCGAATTCCAAGCAAAGGCATTCTAGCAGACCTAAACAAAATCAAAAAAATGCAAAAGCAATTATTGCAAGGGGCACAGCTAAACAAATACCCAAGCAGCATTGATAAACGAGTCCAGTTCGAAGCTTCAGGGTCTTTATTTGTATGGGCTTGATACCAACAATCCCGAATCCGCATTCCAGAATTGGACCCAAGCGCAGGTATTTGAACTCATAAGGTCACCTATTCCAACTGCAATTCGGATAAAGTAGTCAGAACGAATACAGAAGTTCTTGACGAAGTACCAGATAGCGGGTGATCTGTGTTGTCATATGGGATTGAGATCGGACTAGTAGTTGAGTCAGAAATCGAAGGCTCTAAAATCATTCAGAAATCCGGAACGAAAACATAGCTCAAGATTTACCTAGTCCGTCAAGCTCCCATGCGAGCTGGCGTTAATCCACCATCAGTCTACTAACCCCCAAGTCGACTATTCAAAATCGACCATCCGATATCGCAAGTTGCTGGTTTCGAGCCAACTCCCTATACCCTTCGAAAGTGGTGAAAGAAACCGCTACAACCGGCGTATAGGCACTCTGACCTCCCGATATGCACCCAAAGCAAAGTTGGGCTATGCTCTCTCGGGTGAACTTGCATCTGGAGGATACAGCAATGGCTTACTTTCATACTGAAGCACGCGTAAATGCAAATGATTCTGGAAACACCAAGCTTTGGGACGTGACCCAGACTCCTATGTGTCGTATCACGGACTGGCGGAATGTTCGATGAACAAAGTTCTCCCACTATCTGAAGCTGTGGAACGCTACATTCCTAATGGCGTTGGACTCTTGACAGTCGGTGGCATGCACCTGCATAACAATCCGATGGCTCTGATTAGAGAGGTAATCCGCCAGAATCGCAGAATAAAGCGACTGCTTACAAGCCCTTGCGGAGCATTTAACGCGGAGCTCTTGATCGCAGCGGGTCTTATAGAAGAAATCGCCACCTCATACGTGGGATTCGAACACATTGGCCTTGCGCCATGCTTTCGTCGACAAATCGAGTCAGGAACTCTCAAAGTCCTGGAATGCGACGAAGCCTACATCACCCACGGACTGTACGCTGGTGCAGGTGGCCTGCCATTTATAGCATTGCCAAAGGGTATTGAGTTTACAGACATTCCCAAAGTAAACAAGGAATACTACTCCACCACCACCGATCCATTCACTGGCAACCAAGTGAATGTCGGCGCACCGCTTAAGCCCGATGTCGCCTTACTGCATGCCTATCAGGCCGATAAGAATGGAAACGCCGTGATTGCTGGGGCCCAATTTGTTGACCGATACATGGCCTTAGCTTCAAAGACAGTCCTTCTCCAAGTAGAGAGGATCGTTCCAACCGAGGAAATCTCAAAGCATCCACAAGGCACCACTATCCCCGGATTTTTGGTCCATGCCGTGGTGGAAACCCCGGGAGGGTGCTACCCCACTTCTTCTCACGGCGCTTACGACTTCGATGATCGCCAGATTGCCCAATACATGAGCATAGCGAAAGATGACGAAGGCGCCAAAGGATATATAAAACAATTCGTGCAAGACATGTCTGAAGATCAGTATCTTCAGACAATCGGAGAACGTTTAGCCGAGCTACGCTATGGCGATGGGGTGCTACCGGTTGCCTTATCAGAACGGAAAGGGTAAACAGCAGTGACAGTTAGCTCAAATGATCAATTAGCGCCGTGGTCGCTCAGCGAACTTATGGCAGTTGAACTTGCCAAGAGGCTGCGTAATGACGATGTAAGCATTATGGGAACTGCGAGCACCATTCCGCAAGTTGCATGCAGATTGGCTCAACTTACCCACGCGCCCGATCTCTACTCCATTGCCGGCGGCACCTGTTCAGTAAATCCTAACTTGGGTCCGGTGGTAGCTTCATGTGGCGACTACGACCTACTGAGAGCCGATACATCGCTGTCGCTCAATGATGTAGTCCTGCTGGAAGGTCGTGCAGATGTCTTGACGGTTTTCTTCGCCGGAGGACTGCAGATAGATGCCTTTGGAAACTGCAACTTGGTATCTGTCGGCGACTGGAATCACCCCGCTATGCGTGGTCCTGGAACGGTAGGCCTACCATTTCTTTCGCGGGTAGGCAGAATCCTTATTTACACTCAGTCACACAACACCCGTACATTCGTGGAGCGTGTTGATTTTATGAGCGGACCCGGATTTCTCCGTGGACCAGCAGACTGGAAAGCGGCAGATCTTCCAGGTGGAGGTCCCCAACTGGTAGTCACCCCACTCTGCACAATGGGCTTTGACCCGGAGACTCTTCGGATGCGACTAGAAACAGTACATCCTGGCGTGGAAGTGGACCAAGTTCGGGCCGCTACCGGGTTCGACCTTGTCATTCCAAAGTTGGTTCCAACTACTCCTGAACCAACTTCTGAACAACTCTCAATAATTAGGGCATTAGATACAAACGGACTATTGAAAGGAAAATAATAAATGTCATCCAATGAAAGGTTCCAAGGCAAGACTGCAATCGTTACTGGAGCTGGAAGTGGCATCGGTCGTGCCATAGCGCTAGGACTGGTTAGTGGCGGCGCCAACGTTGTAATAGCTGATCTGTCCAGGGAACGTGCTGATGGCATGGTAAAGGAGATCAACTCAGTCGGTGGCTCGGCTCTTGCAATCCCGGTCGACATCGCCGAAGCCAGTGCAGTGCGTGACATGGTGGCAAGGAGTGTGGAGCACTTTGGGAAAATAGACATTCTTATCTCCAACGCTGGCTGGGACAAAGTAATGCCCTTTGTCGAAACCGATGAGACCCTGTGGGACCGCGTCATTGATATTAACTACCGCGGCCACGTGGCATGTGCCCATGCCACCGTCCCTCACATGATTGAGGCAGGTCACGGAAAAATCGTATTCATTGCCTCCGATGCCGGACGTGTAGGATCCAGTGGAGAGGCAATCTACTCCGGCGCCAAAGGTGCAGTAATTGCTTTTTCCAAGGCTCTGGCACGAGAAACTGCCAGGAACGGCATCAATGTAAACTGTGTTGCTCCGGGCCTGACTGACACACCTATGTTGGCTGACGTAAGCGAAGGCAACGAGAAACTAATGGGTGCGATCATCCGTTCCATTCCCCTAGGCCGGGTCGGTACTCCAACTGAGGTAGCCAATGCCGCCCTATTTATGGTCTCATCTGAAGCCGACTACATCACCGGACAGACTCTGAGCGTCAACGGTGGCCTGAGCATGATCTAGTAGTTCGTTTCACTAAACACGATTCATGTT
>JAJZLS010000044.1 GCA_021803345.1 Actinomycetes bacterium | reverse complement strand
GCTCTTCAACCTCCGTCCGCAGCGTCAATAGGAAATCTCTCAGCTGAGCAGTCGAGCGAACATCCATCTCGTTGTAGCGTTCAATTTCTTCGAGCAGAGTGGGGTCCTGATTTACAAGCCAGGCTTCAAAAGATTCAACAGAACCCATTGCGGTGGTAACGCTCTCGTGCCGTTGCTCTTCCAGATAGAGCTTCTCCACTTTCTTTAGAGAATAGGAATCGGCTCCAAGTACCAGGGTCCCCTTGACTATTGGGTAAAGATCGACCAACAAATCTGAACGAAGGATGGAGTCGACTTCAAATATCTTGAAATTACATCTCGAAGCCAGCTTTGCCAGCGCTGCCCGCTCATAGTCTGCGTAGTGATAGATATGCAGATTGGGATATTTCTTCCACCTGTCGATAATGAAATCAATCAGCTCCCCAAAAGCTTTCCGTTCACCCGGCAGATCAGTTCCCCAAAAGGCCTTGAACTGTAGCTGACCGCTGTCATAAAAGCTGACTCCCAACAGATATTCAAGCCCATCCGGTTTATAAAACGGATCCCCCTCGATATCGAAAAAGATGTCGCCAGGGTCTGCTAACGGCAGTAAGCCCAGGCCTTTGTGGTCGTTTATTGCCAGATCAAATGCGTCTTCCCGTAGCTCGAAATAGGGCCTGTCAAACTGGGTTTTCCCACCGGTGTCAGCTGTGGACATGAGCGCCAGCTCCCTGGTTCTAAGTTGCGCTTTTGCCTGAGCTATCAGGGATTTCAGAATTGCTCTGGGAATCCCCATTTCTGTATGATCAGGATTCAGCCTTGCCAACTGATCAAGCGAGGTCACCCCGCCTTTATTTAGTCGGTCGATCTGGGATCTGGAGATGCCTGCGACCCGATTAAGCGAGTCGCTCAGCTCCCAATACTTCTCACAACTCACCGACCAGTCACATAGGGAACAGTAGTTGTTTGGCTTAGGATCCAGTCTGGCAAATAGCTCATCACCAGAAAGCTCATTTGAAACATTCAGGTCTGAGAGAGTCCTAAGATAACGTTCCTTTTGAATTCTTACCGCCTCAATATACAAATCTGTAATATAAAAGACCTGTTCCGATCCTGATAAAAACAGATGTACTTTGCGCGGAAGTGTACCCTGAACCTTGGACAAAAGATCACCATAGTCAAGCACCTGAAACAGCGCCTCCAAGGTCGGGCTCTTGGCCAGCTTTGAATCAATAGGCTCGTACAGGTACTGACCCAGATTTGAGCTTCCTTCAACTTTTACCAAAAAGTCTGGACGGCCCTCATAGGTAATGTCATTGTCGCTGTCAAGCAGAACCGCCTGGTATATAAGCCCGGCTCCATCCGCCATTGCCCTTTTAGTGGACTCAAACGCACTGTTTGGATCACCGGAAATCTTTATGGCTGTGCCATATTTGGCTTCAAAGATATCCAGGGCCTGATATTCGCTTTCAAGACCGAGCCGCTTTGCCAATTCAGATGAATTAGCGGTTTCTACCGGATTGATGAAACCCGCGGATCTGAGCAGGTCAAGCTGAGTCAGCTCCTGGCACTGTAAAAATTTGAGAAGGTCTGTTGTGGTCACTACTGTGCCAAGTTTTTGATCGACTCTCAATTAAACCTCTCATACTTAAATTGCTACGCTCAGCAGTCAAGCGATAGTGACAGCTAACCCATTTTCACTCAATTTGCCAAAAACCTGCTCTCTGCGGTTTGAAGCAACTGAAAAATCATGATTTGCCTTATGATTGAATCTAGTCAACAATTAAAACTGCCCGATGTGACATTTGGGCCTTGTTTAGCGAGTTATGAAACTCCAAGGGCAAACGAACCTCATATGTCTATTCAAAATCCAGACCAGGCCAAAACAACTGACCAAGAAAGATCCACCATTGCGGATCTCGAGCGTTCCATATTCAAGCTGAGTCGAGCCATAAGAAAAATAACCTATCCAAATTGCTCCAAAGAGGCATCGGCTATAGATGGAGCTGGTTACTGGCAACTGGCAATACTAAATGAAGTCGGCCCCCAAAGGCCAAGCGACTTGGCCCAAATCCTCTCTCTCGATATCTCAACCGTGTCAAGACAGCTTAAGCAGCTTGAAACCTCAGGTCTGGTGGAGCGCAAGGTGCATCACTTAGATGCTCGGGCGTATCTAATCATGATTACCAAGTCTGGACAAAAAGTGTTCCGGGAGTTAACCAAACTTAGACAGAAAACAATCTCTGAGGTGGTGGCAAGCTGGAATGATCCTGAAGTCCAGTCTCTATTGGCGCTCGTGCAAAAGATGACGGAAGGTATTGAAAAACAGCTTGGTCACCAACAGCCTTAACAAAACCACTGCAAGCAGGCCCGGCCGGGATTTCTAAATTATTTTTGATCCCCTATGAAACCAAGATTCAACCCGCCTGATCCAAAATCCTTTTAAGCTTTATCTCAAAAGAGCCTTACGGGATTTCAAGAGAGCCTTACGGGATTTCACAATGCCGGCTGCGCCGAGGGCTGGCGGCGCAGCTCCGAGGGGGTGTCGGTGGCATTGTGAAGTTAGAGCAGCGCGGACTTCAGATGATGGGGCGTCGTCAACGCAACCGCTCCTGGGGTAAGACTCTTTGGAAGCCAGAGTTTCGCACAGAGAATTCCTTGAGGCGTAAAAACTGCTACCCTGATAAAAATTCCGCTCTGTTTCGCCTATATTCCCTGAGCAAGTAACCATGCATACATTTCTACCGGCCCATTCTTAAAACCAGCTAAAAACAACATGAACAGTAAATGAATTGACCAATAATTCTTGTAAAACGCCCAATCAAGCAGGGATAATCACAAATGCACTTTCTTGTCCGCGCTCAAAAATAGATTGAAAATTCGGTTGCTACTTAGGATTCCGATGAATTCGTACTCCAATTAGTTACAGACCTCCTGGCTTTTCATCCATTCAATTTCGCGCAATAGATAAAGCTAATTTCTCCTCCGGATTGTTCACCGTGCGGAATAAATAAATCTAAACAGGGGCTTTGTCCATTCAATCCGCTCTATAGTGACGGACAATTTAGTCAGGTTTGGTCTGTGCAGCCCACGAAACGCAGCTCTATTCGTAAAGTGCGAGCCAGCGTTCTTCGGCAACGCTCAGTTCCTGCTGCACTCTCTCCAACTCTGCGCCGAGAACCGCTTGACTCTTGTGATCGTCAGACGCCAAAATCTTGTCGGTCAAGGTAGCTCGTCTTCGATCAAGGCGGGTCATCTCCTTTTCGGCGTCGCGGAGTTGACGACCCCGTGGAACATCCGATGAAGCACCTGGTGCCAAAGAAGAAGTACTTTGATCAGCCTGTGAGGAGGCACTCGTCATGACACCGGTCGTCCGGGCTATCCAGGCGTCAATTCCGCCCGGGATATCACTGATCGTCCCATTCTGGTGAACCTCCAGCAGCCGGTCGGTCGTGCGGCTCAGAAAGGTTCGATCGTGAGAGACGACGATTAGCGTTCCGGACCACTGGCGCAAGAACTCCTCGATGAGTCGGATTGTCTCGAGGTCAAGATCGTTAGTTGGCTCGTCGAGAAACAAGACGTTGGGACGAATTGATAGTGCAAGCAGCAACTGCAATCTACGACGCTCACCGCCTGAAAGATCCCGGGCTTTGGTCGAGGGAAGTGATCCGGTGAACCAGAAGCGCTTCATGAGGGCTATGTCGGCGGGTGAACCGGGAATGCCTTGGGGGCCCGCGACCAGTTCCTGAACAGTTTTATCCAAGTCGAAGCCACCGGTACCCTGCTCGAAATACGAAGTCACGACCGTCGGCCCATGCTTGATGGTACCCAAAGAGGGCTTCAGTCGCTGAGCCAGAAGATCGACAAAGGTTGATTTTCCTGCACCATTGGGTCCGACAATTCCTATTCGGTCGCCCGGTCCCAGTTCGAGGTTGACGCCAGAAAGAATTTGCCGCCCGTTAACGTAGGAGAATGCAACATTGTGTGCCTGAATCACCATGGTGCCTAGTCGCGGCATTTCAACATTCAAATCAAGGGTTCCGGCACGGGCCGCCGCCTCTGGACGACTTGCCAAAAGTCGCTCTGCCGCATCAATACGGGCTTGAGGCTTAGTGGAACGGGCCTTTACGCCGCGACGCAGCCAGGCCAATTCGGTTCGAGCGAGATTGCGACGCGTCTGTTCCG
Source organism: Actinomycetes bacterium (assembly GCA_021803345.1). Lineage (GTDB taxonomy): Bacteria > Actinomycetota > Acidimicrobiia > Acidimicrobiales > Acidimicrobiaceae > SCQM01. The sequence continues at coordinate 9,765 of JAJZLS010000044.1, read as the reverse complement.
TTGAAGCTGCTAATTCCTCACGCTCAGCCTGCGCCTCCAGCAACCGCGAGTAGCCACCAGTGTGAATGAACGCCTTGCCGCGGTCGATTTCGACCATGCGTGTTGTCACCTGATCAAGAAGGAACCGGTCGTGGCTCACCAGAACGACGGAACCTCGAAAGTTGAGGATCTGCTGTTCGAGCCACTGAATTGCGCTCAAGTCGAGATGGTTGGTTGGCTCGTCGAGGATCAGGACATCGTTTGGCTCGGCGAAGAGACGAGCGAGTGCCACCCGCTTGAGTTGCCCACCCGAAAGGTGGTCCGTGTGGATATCGACGGCGTTCAACATCCCGAGTCGATCGAGTGCCGCATCGACCTGCCAACCATCACCTAACGCGTCGCGAACGGTTCCGCTTGGAAGGGTGGGGATCTGATCTAAGAAACCAATCTGAACTCCCTTTCCTCGAAGTATGATTCCCGAATCCGGCTCTGTCTCACCAGCGATGATCTTGAGTAGGGTTGACTTTCCGGCACCATTTATGCCAACAACTCCGATTCGGTCGCCCGACGAGACTGTTAAGAAGAAGTCTTCCAAGATGGCTCGTTCAAAACCTTGAAGTGTGACTTTTTGTAAGTCAATGAGAATAGTCACGGCTTAATAGGTTAGCAACGATTATGTTTTGTCCCACGTTCGTCTAGGAGTTGCTCACCGCAAACATCTCTCACGCCGGCACTTCCCCGAAGGCTCAACTCCACCTTATCCCGGCCAATTAAAGGCCTCAGATATTTTCGGACCGCGTGGCATACCACTCAAAAAATCAATCGCTGGCGGAAAATCTCGAAACCAAGCTGTGCTCATTAGATGCGCCGTCGTAGAAATGGCGAGGTCACCAGATGCCTCCAGCCTGTACCGAGCCTTGGCTCGTTCATCACTGGTGAACAGATCAGCATATTTAGGCCAGTACAAGCGCTTCCATGCTCAGCTAGAGCCCACCTGCGTCATATAGCTTTGTAAACCCATCTGACGAGCCACTTCCTCGAAGAGGATTTTCACAGGATGTAACCGGCCAGATTCATTTACCATTTGCATTTAGCGAACAGTGACCACTCCGTGAAGTTTGATGGCTGCGAAGATTTCTAAGCCGGTCTACAAACGCACCGCTACTGGAATGATGAGTATTGGTAGCCACAATATCGATGCGGCCATCATTGGAATGTCAGACAACTTTGTAATATGTCTCAGACCGCCGGGTTGATTCCATAATGGAGCGCTCCTATCCCATAAATATTTATGGGAAGCTTAAGCCGATTATCTAAAGAATTTTCTCAACTACCCGTGCACCCAATGATTGACTCAAATCGGCACAGGAATTGAATAGCAAATCCGCAAATGTCGGTTGGTATCTCAAAAATTGAGACCACTCAAGGTCGGAACCGGGATCACGAGTAGAAGCTGAGCAATTCATCCAGTTTGGCTTGATCCTGCTGACTGAGTTTCAATTCAATCGCTTTCACATTGGCCGCAACTTGTTCCGGCCTGGTGGCACCAGCAATAACTGAAGCTACAGCCGGCTTACTGGCTAGTCCTGAGATTGCCAGATCCAAGAGAGTACCGCCAAGTGACGCTGCAAAGTCATTCAGAGCCTCTATTAGATCCCAGTTGGCATCTTCCAGCTCACTCCTCCTATTGGCAAGCCTGGTGCCAGCTAGCGGTTCCTCACCTCTTTTGAATTTACCGGTCAAAAGTCCGGAGGCAAGGGGATAAAAGGGAAGCATCCCAAGGCCAAAGTGTTCACAGGCTGGGATAACTTCTTTTTCCACTTCCCGCTCAATAAGTGAGTAGTGATTCTGGGCAGAGATAAACCGCTCCACATGCATCTCTTTGGCTTTCAGATCTGCTTCTGCGATCTGCCAACCTGAAAAATTGGAACAGCCAATGTAGCGGACCTTGCCCTCCTGGACAAGTTCCTGAAGCGCACTAAGCGTCTCCTCAATTGGAGTAAGGGGGTCAGGCTGGTGCATTTGGTATAGATCCAGATAGTCGGTCTGCAGTCGGCTTAGGGAAGCCTCAATAGCTTTGCGGATATATTTCCTGGATCCGAGCGCCACATCGCCAGTGCCCATATCCATCCCGAACTTAGATGCCAGAACTATTTGATCCCGCCGGCCATTTAGGATCTTGCCCATGAAAGTCTCAGATCCACCTTTGCCGCCATAGATGTCGGCTGTGTCAAAAAAAGTAATCCCTTGATCGAGCGCAGCGTTGATAACTGCTTCACTTTGTGCGTAGTCGCAGCGAATTCCAAAGTTATTACAACCCAGGCCCACAACCGAAACCGTCAGCCCACTTCTACCTAATTGTCTGAATTCCACTTGCCATCACCCATCCAAATTGCGCTTACTTTTCAATCTTTTACCGGTTTAAATCTACCCTGTGATTTATTGAGATAGTTTTCTATCTCAACCTGAGCCATTCGCTCCAGCTCTAATACTGGCACTTCAACAAGTTTTGAAACCCGAACCAACTGGTCAAACTCCACCTTTGCTCGAAACGGTCCCACCTTGACCGAAACCCTTTCCCCTAATAGATCAATCTCAAACTGAGACCTGTCGAGCACATATCTCTCTTTGCTCTGGCTCCGCACACCAAGGGTTCCGGTAAGTCGAAATATCTCTTTAGTCACGTCAGCCACATCGTGGGGCCTGGTGAGCACCTTGAGCAACATCCCAGGACGACTCTTCTTGGCTAACACTGGTGTGATGAATGCATCGAGTGCACCACTACCCAGAAGGGTTGTAATCAGGTGACCACCCAGTTCCCCAGAAATATCATCCAGATTCGTCTCAAGTTCTACAATGGTTTCAAGATGGCCCAAAGGCTCTGAATCCCCAAGTTCCGGCTCAATCGTTTCTCCAACAACCAAACGAAGTACATTTGCGAATTCTGAAGGATCTTTCTTGCCTGCTCCATATCCAACGGCATGAATCACCATCTCCGGCATAAAAGCACAGTATTGTCCCATTACCGACAGAATTGCTGCTCCGGTAGGCGTTGTAAGCTCGAAGTTGCTGCTTCCTCCATACCCAGCCACACCTTTCAGCAGCTGTAAAACTGCCGGCGAAGGGACCGGGATCTTGCCGTGACCACTGCGTACCAGCCCACTGCCAAGTGCGGGAGCGGAATAAAAGATCTTCTCAATACCCAGCATATCGATGGCCACAACAAATCCACAGATGTCCACAATTGCATCGAGGGATCCAACCTCATGCAACTGAACCTCATCCAGGCTGGTTCGGTGAATCTCGGCTTCAACCGTAGCCAGTCGGTGAAATATCTCCTTACTAACTTCTTTTTGATTCGGGGTTAGCTCGGAAGAGTCAATCATCGAATTGATCTGACCAAGTGCTCTATGATCCTGATGATCTGACACCGTTACCTCGACCTGGGTTGCCCTAAGTGAGGACCTGAGTACCGTAGATATCCTCAAGTCAAATTGGCCACGGGAAACAATAGTTGCAAGAATTTGAACCAACTGATCCGGATCAACCCCAAGGTCAACCATTGCGGCAATGGACATGTCTCCACTTATGCCGCTGGTTGGATTAATCCAAACGACTTTGGCCATAGTCCAGAATCTTGATAGCGCAGACTGCCGCACCAAAACCGTTATCTATTCCCACCACACTAAGACCGGGTGAACAGCTCGAAAGCATTGAAAGTAAAGCTGTGACACCTTCAAAAGATGCACCATAACCGGTACTTGTAGGTACTGCAATCACCGGAGCTCTTACAAGCCCTCCAACCACAGAGGCTAAAGCACCCTCCATTCCCGCAATCACAATCACCAGCTCTGCTGCCTTTATCCGGTCCAGTTGTTCAAATAGGCGGTGGATCCCTGCCACGCCACAATCGGATATTGTCTCAGACTCCACCCCAAATGAGTAAAGAGTGGCTTCAGCTTCACTGGCAACCGCAAGGTCTGCTGTCCCGGCTGTAACAATACAAACCCGGGTACCTTCCCTTTTTGGTGCAGGATTCCAAACCGCGCTAAGGTGACCTGAGTCTTCAACATCTACGCCGTGATAGAACACGGTCGGCTCACCGCATAGCTCCTTGGCTAGCTCAAGCTGTTCCTTGGTTCCTCTACTAAGCAGAACCGTACAACCAGGCTGATTTTGAAGAAAAGCAGCAACTATCTGGCCCACCTGTTCAGGAGTCTTGTTCGGTCCATATACAACCTCGGGAAATCCCTGCCTAAGTTCGCGGTGGGTATCCAGTCGGGCAAAACCCAAATCGAGCACGAACAGAGATTCCAGGTGCCTAATAAGCTCGTTCTGAGTTATCTCACCCGACTCAAATTTCTTGATAAGAATTTCCAAATTTGAACGATCCACTCAACCACCCGTTTAGCTATCTTGATAAAGGTTAGCTGCATTAAATTCCTACAGCCGCAAAAATGATACTCCTATGCTCTCATTTGCATAAGCTCTAGTGTTAAGCGTTCATCAAAACGAAGGATCCAGTCTATGAAAGACTTTGCTGGTTGCAAAATTTCCTATCTAGGTCCGCAGGGCACCTTCACTGAGGAGGCCCTAAGGTCTCAGGCCGATCTGGGCAAAGCAGAGCTCATTCCATATCCAACCATTGCTGCCGCAATTGAAGCAGTAGACCTTGGTGAAACTGACTGTGGCTTCGTAGCAATTGAAAATTCAATTGAAGGTACCGTTGCAGCAACGATTGACGCTCTCATCTTCAACCATGATCTTTTTGTAATAAGGGAAGTCGTGCTCGATATTCACCTGAACCTCATGGCCAAACCGGAGACCAAACTTGCCCAGATCAAAAAGGTGCTTTCATATCCCCATGCTTCAGCTCAGTGCCGGTTATTTTTGCAAAAGCACCTGCCTGACGCAGAAGTAATAGCCACCAATTCAACCGCGGAAGCTGCCAAAATTGTGGCTGAAAGTTCAGATCCGGCTCTGGGCGCCCTTGCACCGGCGGTTTCTGCAGAGCTTTACAAACTGGAAATCCTAGAACGAGCAATAGAAGACTTCAAAGACAACCAGACCCGTTTTTTTCTGCTAAATAAGGATCACATATCTCCAAGAACTGGGCACGACAAGACCACGGTGGTGTGTTTTCAACTTACCGACAGACCTGGATCTTTACTCTCAATCTTGGCACAGTTCTCTGCCCGCAATATAAATCTTACAAAATTGGAATCCCGACCATCTAAAGCCGCCTTAGGGGAATACTGCTTTGTAATTGACCTAGAAGGCCACATCGAGGATCCGGTAGTTGCAGACACTCTTTCAGAACTACACCGAAGCCTTCCGGAACTGAAGCTGATTGGTTCCTATCCAGTGGCCAATAGTAATGACAACAGGGCTGAAGACATAAGGGAAAAGTCGGCAAAAGCCGAAACATGGTTAAGTGATCTGCTTAGCAAGATCGACGACTAGTCTGACTGCCGGAGGGATGCGAGAGCGGACGAATCGAACGGTCTTGAAAACCGTCGTGTCGAAAGGCACCGTGGGTTCGAATCCCACTCCCTCCGCGCCAAATTTAACAAGTTCTGATTCTTTTGAGTACCGCGGGTTATCTACTCAAACTCACCCTTGAGGTCATTACCAACGGGAGCAATTTCAGCGACAAGGTAAGTCTCGCTTTTGAGACATGCAGTACAAGACGTCAATAACTTCAAAGCACTTCTATACCCAATTTTCTATTTTCAGCCCACGAACGCGCCTAAACTCCCTCTCATTATTTGTAACAAGAGTGGCGTCAATAGACAACGCATGTGCTGCAATCATGGTGTCCAGCGCGCCAATAGGTTGGCCACTTTGCTCAAGGCTTGCGCGCACAACACCATACCGCCAGACGGCTCGCTCATCGAATGACAAAATTTCTAACGGGGCAAAAAACATCTGCAACGCGCGCTGATTTCGCTCTGACCCACTTTTGATAACCCCATAGGCTAATTCGGCTGCACTAACGGTCGATAAAGCAATTGTCCCAGGCTCTTGCTGTCGAAATTTTTCTAACACGTGAAATGGTTTTGCGTTAATTATGTATATGCAGATATTGGTATCAAGCAAATAGATCATGTATCTAAGATTTCCGGGCGTACCTCAGCTAACGGCTGCTCTCGATCAAGTTCGAATCCGGGTTCAAACTCAGCTAATGCTGATTCCAGAATTTCCCAGGGATTATCCATCGGCAGCAATAAAACACCTGTGCCGAAATGCCTTACAAGGACTTCGGTACCAGAAAAGCGGAACTCCTTCGGTAGCCTCACAGCTTGGCTACGTCCATTTTGAAACACTTTTGCTGTCTCCATAAATTCCTCACTTAGTGGTATACATCTTAAGTATATACCACTCACTCAACAATTGCCCTCAGCCGGAACGGCTTTACATTGACAGGAATTCAGATTGCGCCCTATTTAAAATCAGGAATTGTTAATGGTTGGCTGACTAATTTAGGGGTCTCCATTTGCAGCTAAACGCCTCAGTCCGGCTTTAGTCGTAGGCGCTCCATCTATTAGAGAGGCCGATATTGTAATTTCAGCTTGGCTTTTCACTTAACAATCCCAGCTAAATATCTTCCCTCCAACCCGAGATCCTCCTTTGTTGCCTAAATCTAATCTGTTTACTAACTTTGGCAACATATATATTATCAGCAACAAGCCTGCTATAGTAGTGGTTTATAATGAAAGCAAACACGGACCTTGCAGAAAATGAGATGATACAAATAGCAGTTAACTGGCTCAGAAGTCGTCTTCCCGGTAACTGGGAAATCGTCCCTACTGTTCGTCAGATGCCTGCTCCGGGACGTGGGCGAGTAGACGCGGCCATTGATGTGAAAAGTCCTAGCGGTATTTACAGTACGGTTGCAGTTGAAGCAAAGAAAAGATTCAGCCCCAGAGACGTGGACCGACTACTTGGGGGTTTACGACGCACGCTCCGCAATTTGGCAGGTAATATTCCTATTCTTGTCGTTTCTCCTTGGCTCAGCGATGGTAGCAGGGACCGGTTGCGCTCCGAAGGGATTAACTACATAGATCTCACCGGCAATTCTTTCCTACGCCTAGATAACCCCACGATCTTTATAGATACCGAGGGAGCTCGGAAAGACCCATCTCCGTTGCCAAGAGGTAAGGTTCGGCTTCAGGGACCTAAAGCAGGCCGCGTAATTAGAACCCTCGTGGATATAAATCCACCATATGGTGTACGCGAACTTGCTACTGCCACTCAGCTAACACCGGGTTATGTTTCTCGTTTGCTTACCACCTTAGATGATGAAGCGCTTGTCGAACGAACGGCCCGAGGAACCGTTATCTCAGTTGATATAGATGGACTAATCCGACGATGGACAATCTCCTACGATATTTTTCGCACTAATGAAAGAACAACTTATATTGCTCCAGCTGGAGCCAATCAAACCCTTCGACGACTTATCTCGATTAATAAACGAACCGTTGTAACAGGATCCTTTGCAGCTGCTCGGCTTGCAGCTGTAGCTGGACCAGCTCTGCTTGCTGTATACTCCGATGACCCGATCGCTCTTGCCAGTGAACTTGGCCTGATCCCAACCGATGAGGGCGCCAATGTCGCCCTACTCAAACCTTTCGATCCAGTTGTGTGGGAACGAACACTCTTAGAAGATGGCATTAGGTTTGCATCACCTTCACAAACAGCAGTCGACTGTCTCACTGGTAACGGTCGAATGCCATCTGAAGGTGAAGCCGTTTTACAGTGGATGATCGGCAACGAAAAGGCTTGGCGCCTAAACGCGCTGCCACAAATTTTCATAAAGAATTAATGTGACCAACTCGAGAGAAAAACTATCAGATAGTCTAGATTTTGACCCTCGCTACGTCGCTGCGCGACGAGTTTTACTCGATGCACTCGCTGCTCTTACCCCTTACGGGAAAGCATTCATTGTGGCCGGAGCTCAGGCCATCTATATGCGTACCGGCCTAAATGATATTGCAATCGCTCCTTACACCACTGATGGTGACCTGGCACTTGATCCAACACTTCTCGGCGATGATCCCAAGTTGGAGACCACCATGAGAACAGCAGGATTTGAGCTCTTGGAAATAAAGGCACACCAACTTGAACCGGGAATTTGGACAAAGACAGCAAAGATTGACGGCAACGAATTGATTATTCCTGTCGACCTTATCGTTCCGGAAGCGGCAATTCCTAACAATCCTGGTCGCAGAGGTGCTCGTCTTGGAGTGCACGGTAATCATGCTGCACGAAGAGCAGTCGGCCTAGAAGCAGTATTAATAGATCATGATACGATGACAATTTCGTCCCTCGACCCGATGGACCAGCGCCAAATCGAAGTCGAAGTCGCCGGTCTAGCTGGGCTATTAATTGCCAAATCACACAAAATCCACGATCGAATTGCAAGCGGGCACCCAAATAGATCGAGCGACAAAGATGCAGCGGACGTATTTCGCATAATGCAGGCGACTTCACCAAACGACATTGGAGCAACCCTATCTCGACTCCGTCAAACTGAACTCGCAAGGGAAGCGACTGAAATGGGAATCGTCTATATAGAGGAATTATTCGGCCGAAGGGCGGGAGAGGGAATCAATATGGCACGCCGTGCACTCCGCCTAGCCGTACCGGACGCGCGAATTACAACACTCTGTCTCTACTTTACGGCTCAGCTGATTCAGACTGTCCGAGGATAAATCTCCAGGTTAGTACGGATCTGCAAGCAGGCATTAGACCTACGTCCAATAAATCTGCCAATAGTCAGATTTGCGCGAAGGAGACAATTGCCGGCCATTTCCATCATTGATCTGGTTCACTTACCTCTCTTTGGACTGATATCAAAACGCTCAACAAGGAGATTCAAAACCCGCTCAACCACGGTATCAACCTCTTTACGATGCTCACCAGCCTGCTCATCCAGCTCTTTTTGGTGTTGTGCCACCTGCTGCTCTAAGTAAATAACCCGTGAAGTCAAATCATCGACCAGTTGGTTGGAAGTTATTAAAACCCCATCGGGGGCAAGTAATTCTAAACGCTCTAAAACCCACATTCTGATCAGGGAACTTGGCGCTTCATGCTGCTCAGCTGCCACTTTTCGAAGAAGTTCAAGTTTTTCAACCGGAATCCTAACCGAATAGACCTGTGATGGCTCTCGTGGAACTGCAGGAGGCTCGAGTATAGAATCGTCATCGTCAATATCAGGTACGTCAGTCAAATCTATGGACACTTCTTTTGTCATTTCTTTCCTCCTTTCGATTCTCATACTGCCTCTGGTTGGTCTTATTAGCTACGCAAGCCGAAGCACCATACCACTCCCCTTCCTCTATGTCCTTGGGAAAAAGCCATACCTTTAAAATCATTCCGCATGATCGCGAGTACCCAATAACCTGGAGAGAATCCCCGGAACCTGCTGGTCCAGCCAATCGATAAATGTCCATTACTGCTTCAGTTGCCCACTCAGGATCTATGTCAACGTCGGCCAACCCCAACCGCTTAGTTCGTGTTCGAATATGATCAACCCGCTCATCAGTCCATTCGATTGCCTCAATCCTCAGGCTGGAAACCGGCACACCTCTGTACTCCAGAGCTGCCAGTGTATTACGCGTAATACAGCATAGCAAGCAAAATGGACTTTATCGCATGCGAAAGCAGAATGGCTTCGATTCCAGGACTCCTTGTATATACGCAAAGTCGCTGCACTCCTTTAGCGTTCTTTCACTGAGTAGGCGAGGGTAAGGTTTGTCCCAGGGTAAGTAGTCTTGGTGGCGG
>JAJZLS010000017.1 GCA_021803345.1 Actinomycetes bacterium | reverse complement strand
GAACATCACGGTATTCACTGGCTCGCTAGCTATGAGATGGAAGAGTTACCAGACGACACTGTGATAAACAACCCGACAAGGATAAAGGCCCGTTCTGAATACAAGACAGCAGAGGTTGCTTTGGCCCGTAAATCTCAACCAACCAGACCCACCTCGTCTTGCACGTGCTCTTGGGCTACTCATTGAGGAGATAAACCACGAATCTCCTTGCCTCCCAGGCGATGGACGACCAATTGTCTACGTCCTCAAGACCAAGACAAATTGATCTCGGTCGGATACCCTACTTCTGGAGGTCCGAGCTTTCAAGGAGTTCCCAAATGTATTCGACGTACTCGTTGAATTTTGGACTGCGTTTTCTAGCCAGGTTCCGGGGACGGGGAAGATCAATAGGAATGATTTCTCGAACTCTTCCAGGTCTCCTGCGCAGGACTATTACCCTATCGGAAAGATAGACCGCTTCATCGATCTGCTGGGTAATGAAAAGCACTGTCTTTTTGGCTTCGCTCCAAATTCTAAGTAACTCGGTCTGCATCACTTCACGGGTTTGCGCATCGAGTGCTACAAACGGTTCGTCCAAAAAAGTGCCCCAGATCGAGGTTACCCATAAAAATGTCAAATACTCTCGTACAAATCGTAGCTGATTCAACTATTTTTAACTCGGCTCCATAATGTACTAATGACGTAAAGAAAGCTCTGATCTGGTGAGATTGGCAAATTTTAAGACAATGAACTATACGTCATACAGCTTTGCTATCCGTTTGCTAATGGTTGTCGGACTTGCCGCATTGGCAACTGGTTGCGAAAGCGTGTCCAATCCGCTACCTCGCTCTTCATCAGCTCAGCTCCAAAAAGTGGCCACAACTCTCGTGCCAGCGTTACAAACCCACGACCCCAAAGTGCTGGTGACGCCATCAGTCAATCTGAGACAGGGGCAACAGGTTAGAGTCTCTGTAACCGGATTTGGGGTTGGAGGCAAATTCTTCCTCTCGGAATGCGCCGGCAGCGCCGATGCCAACAGTTCCGGGTGCGGAATTCAGCTTGCTGCGCAACCATTCGGAGTTACCAATTCGTCCGGAGCTGGGACGGTCATCTTTACATTAACTAGTAGCGCCAGTACCACGCCTTACAACGATACCGATATCCAAACGTGCGTAAACCAATGCGTTCTCGTTGCAACTGTGGGTTCAGGAGGCGGTTTTGCATATGCCTCTCTCCACTTTGCTCAGAACTGAGAACCAGGAGTTGTACCTACTACTTCTTGTATTCAAAAAGTAGGTTATCAAAAATCACAGTCAATATTGGAATGCCAAAAGTTCGACCCTAGGACTCCACGTCAATGGTAAATAAGCCTGTACCTCTGCACCGGTAATACTGGAAACATATGGGATGCATAACAGATAAATGTAATACCTTTAGGGCATTTGACTTGTCTGAGGATAAGCAGCACGGCTAGACTGTATCTTCGCAATCATAAATTAACAACCACAAGGAAGGGGCACCGTGGACGCTATCGTCGATGAGAAGCTCGCTAGCAAGTTCGCAACTGAAAAGGAAACCCCATACACGCGCTGGGTAGCCTCAGAAGGCCTTGACATCATAAGCGGATTTTATATTCCCGATCTTCGAGCACTGGAGCTCAAGCCATGGGAAAGAAGAGGCGGATATGGAGTATTTATCAACCATGACGCATCCAGAACCTCCAATGACTGTTACGTATGCAAGATTCCAGCTGGAGGAAAGCTAGCACCTCAAAGGCAGCTTTTCGAAGAGATGATTATGATTCTCGATGGCAAAGGGTCGACCAAAGTTTGGAACGACGCCGGTCATGAAGTTACTTTTGAATGGCAGGCAGGATCGATGTTTGCAATTCCGCTAAACACCTGGCACCAGCACTTTAATCTCTCTGGAGTCGAAGAAGCCAAGTTTGTTTCATCAACTAACGGTCCTCCGGTAATTAATCTTTACGATGACATTGACTTTGTCTTCAACACCCCGCGGGACTTTCCAAACCGCTTCAATGGGGAACACGACTATTTTGCCGCCAAGAAAGAAACTAAAGGACTACTTCTCGACACGAACTTCGTTCCCGATGTGACTACTCTCCCACTTATTTCCGCTGCAGAGCGAGGTGCTGGAGGAGGCCATATCCGTTTCTCAATGGCTAAAGGATCTATGAACAGCCACATCTCCGAATTCCCGGTTGCAACCTATAAGAAGGGGCACCGTCATGGTCCCGGAGCCCACGTAATCATCCTCTCCGGAGAAGGATACTCCTTGATGTGGCCAGAAGGTGAAGAGCCAAGACGTTATGACTGGAAAACCGGTTCACTGATAATTCCTCCCAACATGTGGTTTCATCAGCACTTCAACACCGGAGCCACGCCAGGAAGGTACCTTGCCTTCAAGCACGAAACCGTTTCGATCCGAAATGAGCAGGGTGTTCCAAAGGCATGGATAAGCCGTCGAATTGGTGGAGACCAAATAGATTACGCCGACGAGAGTCCTGTTGTGCGCAAGCTGTTCACCGAGGCACTGGCCAAGGTTGGCGTAGCGCCCGCAATGGACAAAGCGTATGAAACAGAGCTCGAAAGCTTGCCTCCTCTTCCCGAGAACCGCCAGACAAGCGCCGCCGGAACTGCAATTTAAGTAAGTTGGCAAACGAAGAGTCAATAATTAATAGTCAACATCACCACTTGAGCAGTCAGCATGATCATGGTTTTCATGGTCATGCTGACGAGTACCGTGACATACTCGATCCAGATCCTGACGATGAAGATACCTTTCTGGCAAATGAGCAAAACCCCATTTGGCTCCAAGAGAACGTAACTCTCAAAAGCGTGGGGATCGACATCGGATCATCCGGAACCCAGGTTGTATTTTCGCAACTCAAGTTGCAGAGGAACGGGGCGGGCTTAGCTACTCGCTTTGTGGTTGTTGAACGTCAATGCACCTTTCAATCAGAAGTCGCCTTCACTCCCTTTAGCGAAGGTATGGTGATCGATGCACCCGGCTTGGGAGAAATCATTGACAACGCTTATGCCAGTGCCCGCGTGGAACCGAAAGAGATTGACACCGGAGTAGTGATACTAACTGGGGAAGCTCTACGCCGAGAAAATGCCCAGGCAATAGCTATGATTGTGTCTGAGAGGGCAGGCGACTTCGTATGTGCCACAGCTGGTCATCACATGGAGGCTACCCTGGCAGCTTTCGGTTCAGGGGCAGTGCAATTCTCGCAAGATAACTCCTCCAAAATACTAAACGTGGATATTGGAGGCGGGACCACAAAATTGTCACTTATCGACAATGGAAAACTCATTTCAACCGCTGCATTCCACGTGGGCGGGAGACTTCTGGCAACAGGCAGCAGTAGCAAGATTGTCAGGATCGAAGATGCTGCCATTGCATTTGCAGATCAGCTTGGACTGAATTTACATCTTGGCGGTACCATAACCGACGATCAGCTACACGGGTTAGTTGATCTTATGACCGATACCATTGTGGCAGCCATATCACCAGGCTCGAGCTCAAATTCCTTGGATATCCCTTACCTGACCGATCCGATTGGTGACCTAACAGGTGTCGACGGAGTGATCTTCTCCGGAGGAGTAGGCGAATACGTTTATGAAACAGAAACCAGAGATTTCGGTGATTTAGGAATTCATCTTGGTAAAGCTATAAGGTCCAGAATTAAAACTGGAGCAATACCGTTTAAGTTGCTACCGGCAACTGCCAGGATCCGGGCTACTGCCCTCGGCGCATCAGAATTCAGCATCCAGCTGAGTGGCAACACTTGCTATATTACTGATGCGGAAAAACTTTTACCGGCTCGAAATCTCCAGGTAATAAAGCCAATCTACTCACTGGATCATCAGATAGACGTCGAAAAAGTTGCAGATGCAATAGCGACCCGGGTCGACTCATTTGCCAATCCAGATCTAATCAATCAAGTAGTGCTGGCAATGCACTGGACCGGAGAACTTTCATACAATCGCCTCCATGATCTAGCACTAGCAATTGTCAAAGGTTTAGAGGCCAGGATCAAAGCTGGGAAATCAATCCTTTTGGCATTTGATGCCGATATGGGCAAAGCACTTGGAAGCATGCTGAGAGATGAGTTCAATCTAGGTGTGAACATTTTGGTCGTTGATGGCCTCAATCTTTTGGATTTCGACTACATCGACCTTGGCCACCCTCTGCAGCCATCCCTTGCAATTCCAGTCACCATCAAGTCTTTGGTTTTCTAACTAGCTCCTTGCAGGCACTAAGAACGTTAATCCTTAGCGCACAACCGTCAGAACTGAATTACCTTGCCACCTCTATGCGATTGCGGCCCAAATGTTTAGCCTCGTACAGTGCATGGTCAGCTCTGGACATAAATTCTTCTGGGCCTGCCTGAAAATCCCATAATGCTATACCAGCAGAACAGGTCTGATTATCGGGGGTGGCTAAGCGCAGGCGGTCTACTACGGTAACGACCTCCTCAGGTGAGCAGTCCGGCATCAAAATAGCAAACTCTTCACCACCATATCGGGCCAGAAAATCGGTTTCACGGAGCGCCGACCCCCACGCTGAAGCAGCCTTGATCAATAGCTCGTCACCTATTCCATGACCAAAGGTATCGTTGTAATCTTTGAAATTATCAAGATCGATGATTGCCAGAGCGAGATTTCTTCCGCTTCTTAGCGAACGTGCGGCCTCCTTGCGCAGTTCTTCATCCCACGCCCGCCGGTTAGGCAGACCAGTTAGAAAGTCGGTTCGCGCTATTTCGCTAACTTTAGCCAGAAGTTCCTCGCGCTCAGCTTCAAGCAATTTACGGTCAGTGATATCTCTGGCAATTGCGTATTTTCGCTTGTTATCCGATTTAGCTGACCACAGAAGCCACCGGTAAGTTCCATCCTTGGCCCGATATCTATTTTCGAAATTAATAAGCTCAGCCGGCCCAAGATCCAGAGTGTCGGCCCTGATCGAAGTGGCCTCCAGGTCATCAGGATGGATAAACTCCTTGAACGGTCTGGACATCAATTCCTCTCTGGTCCAGCCCAGGACAGTTTCCCATCTGGGACTAAGTCGCAAAAAATAGCCGTCTAGGCTGGCCTCAACCAGCATATCGTTAGACATCTCAAACCATTTGGAATCACTGCCGATAGGATCCGGACTCTCCCTGTCGGCCAGATAGCCCACCGCACAACCAACCACGATGAATAAAAACACCCCGATCACTACAGCCAGCCATTTCCAGCCAGCCTGCTGGAAGCTCAGTGAAATAAGCAGCAGCCCCGAAGAAATCAGCCCCCCAACCACCCCACCTAGTAGTTTGAATGACACCGCCATCCATAAAATCGGGAGCAAAAACAAAAGCGGCACACCGCTTGTGAAGCTGCTTTGCATTTCGATACATAGCACCGCTATTAACGCAAGTAAAATGGACGACCCGATGCCAGCCGCAGCTTTACTCCCGAGCCAGGTCTCCATCTCTACCTCGTGCCACTTTTAGAACAAATATTTGCTTGCGATTTCATATTTTGTGCTTAATCTATTAGTCAACGATAAAGCTTCTTCTTCCCGCCAAAACCTGCCACTAAATCACCCCCAATCCTTTCATAGTTTTGCAGCTTATGCCACCACTTCCTCCCACTGCATTACACCACGATAAGGATTTCCGACTGCGCCAGACGAGCCTGAGGCTCGAAAGAACTGAACCTGACAATGCGATCTAGTCTTTAGGCAGTATCAGCTCCGGATGGACTTCCCATTGCCTAGGCGAGCTGCGGTGAGTTGGTTCGGTTTCCCTAAATATGAACACCACGATTAGGGATGAGATCAACATCAAAATTACACTGGCCCATAGGGCGGCGCTAAGTCCCGCCAACGTTGCAATTCCCCCTAAAAACAGTGGTCCCACTGCATATCCACCGTCACGCCAGAGCCGATAGATACCCAAAGCGCCCCCTCGCCAAGAAGGCTGTGCTACATCGCTTACTGCGGATATAAGGTTGGGATAGGCAAGCGCCATGCCGAGGCCCATCAATATAGCCCCTGCTAACCACTGAATGGTGGTGCCTGTCAATACGATCATCAGAATTCCCAATCCGACAAGTAGAATTCCTGCAGCAATCGGCCATTTGCGTCCGATTCTATCCGCCAGTATTCCAGTTGCAACTTGGCCAAATCCCCATACCAGGGCGTATACCCCAACCAGCATTCCAACACCTGCAACAGTCTCACCTTTTCGCAGGAAATAGATAGGGAAAAACCCGATTACCAGAGAATCTGCAAACTTGTTCAAAAATCCAGCCTGGCAAACTGAAAACATAGTGCGATCATGCCAACTCATATAGCTCGCCAACTGCAATAATCTTGGCTTAGAGGACTTCCCCTGACTCTCAGAGTCGAGTTGCGAAGCTTCCTGGGCCGCCCAGGGAAGCGTCTCCTTTGCCACCAAGACTGTCACTACAAGACCCAGCAGCATGACAGCCAGGACCACAAGATACGGTGCTGGCCTCAGCCCAAATCTTGCAACCAGAATTCCTGCTAATATTCCCCCTGCACCGACTCCCACGTATCCCGCCGATTCATCAATTCCAACTGCCAGTCCCCTGTTTTGCGGTCCCACTAGATCAATCTTTGAAGTGACTGACATCGTCCAGGTTAGACCCTGATTCACACCCAAAAAAAGATTGGCTAGAACTACCCACCACCAAGCCTGTGCAAAAATGATTAACAGAGCGAACGGAATAATAAACAGCCAGCCCAGAGCGAGTAGACTTTTCCGCCCATGGGAATCCGATAGCCGACCGGACACCAGATTCATGACCGCCTTAACTACTCCAAAACCACTCACGAAGGACACGGTGTAAAGAATCGAAGTGACCCCAAAAGCCTTATGCGCTAATGGTGGAAGTGCAACCCTCTCAATCCCAATGGTCATTCCTATAAGTAGAGTGAGGAGAGTGAAAATCGAAAACTGAAACCAGTTTTCTGAAAGCCCCAATCTGCGACTGCCGTCATCGTTTCGCCCGGATGGCTGTGGTGAGCCTTTAGACCTGGCTTTAGATAGGCGGCCCTGCCTTTGCTCCTGGTAACTCATTCGAAACCTTCGAGCCGCTTCCAGCCATCCCATCCATCAGCAACTACCGTCAAGTTCCGGTATCCATCCCGTTCCAACAAGCTGCTTGCCAGGGTCCCCCTGTAGTCATGTCCGCAATGGACAAATAATGGCACGTGAAACTGCAGATCCAATTTACCGGTAGGTATTTCATGAACTGGGATATTGACGCTTCCGGGTATGTGGCCGGCATGCCATTCAGACCGTTCGCGCACATCTACCACAACAAGCAGCTGATCGTTATCTAAATATTCGGCGAGCTTCGAAGCAGTTGTAGCTTCAAAGGAGGAACTGCCACGACCGTCTGCTTTCCAAGTGGTGATAGCACC
Source organism: Actinomycetes bacterium (assembly GCA_021803345.1). GTDB lineage: Bacteria > Actinomycetota > Acidimicrobiia > Acidimicrobiales > Acidimicrobiaceae > SCQM01. The sequence continues at coordinate 6,736 of JAJZLS010000017.1, read as the reverse complement.
GTCCAGATATCCAGCAATGCGGTCGTACACGATGCGCAAAAGCTGTCTTTGCGCTTCTCTGACCTCTGCCAGACCTTCTTGTCCCTTAGATGCCATCAGTACCATCTGAGTGTCTCGCTCGAGCAGCCAACCAACCCATCCCGAAAGATTTCCATCGGCACCGATAGCCATGCTGCCCGGGATATGCTCGGCCCGGTATTTCTCAGCAGGACGAATATCCAGCAATACCGCCCCTCGTGCTATCCAGTAATCAAGCTCACTCAATTCCAACCTTGTAACATTGGACAAATTGGGTCCGATAATGGGCGCGCCAGAGATATTAACCGGACGCATGGTTGAGTAATATTTTGGATACTCTCCCCCCGACAGAGACCGTTGTACGAATTTGCGTGATGAACCAGCCAATGCCAGCGGATTTGAGTGTTTCTCTTTAGCTATTGTGGTATGGCTTTCTTCTCCTGCTCCAACCGCACAAAACGAGCCACCGCCATGGGTCAGATATACAATCACTTCATCGGGAAGAACAAGTATCTTGTCCTTTATTGACCTCTCCGGTTGATGTGCCATAGTCCAGGAAAGAGCCGCTCCGAATAAATCGGTGCGTGCTGCAGTGCCAACCACTAGAGCGCCGCCCGAAAACAGCGCCTTCATCTCGCCATCATTGTCAATCAGTAGATATGACACATGTTCTGGGGTATGACCCGGAGTTGCCAGCACTTTTATAACAAAAGAACCAACTTTGATGAGATCTTGATCAGCCAGAGCATGAAATGGATATTTATAATCTGCTAAAGCACTCGCTCCAAGACGCATTTGCCGTGCCGCAACCAACTCTCGGCCTCCAGAGACAAAGTCATTATGAATATGCGTCTCAAGTACCCAAGTGAGATGTACTGCTACTGAATCGGCCGCCTCCAAGTATTGATCTATGTCACGAGTCGGATCGATCACCACGCCCTCTAATGAATCGGGATCGAACACCAGAAATGTTGAATTGCCAAGTTCGCTGAGGCGAAAAACACGGATGTCGAATGCCATTCCAAACTCCTCAACTCTTCAAATAGATACTTGAATATAGTAATCTAAGTTGAATGAGTTAAGAACGGGTTAGAGATTGGAAATACCACACAAATTAGGAAAACCCGGTATCAGACCTTTTTATAGAGAAACTCCGATACTTTTATTATTGGCCGCTCTCGACCGGAAGGCCCGCCCGGCGCCATTCCGGAAAACCATCCTCGAGTCTGTATGCCAGGTATCCGTTGGAATTCAAAATTCGGACAGCCTCGGGCGCAAAGACGCAGTAGCGACCACGGCAGTAAGCTACCACTGGAATATCTTCCGGAAGGGTAGCCATTTGAGACTCCAGTTCGTCTATTGGGATCGAACGGGCACCCTTGATATGACCAGAGGAGAATTCCCTCTCGGGGCGGACATCTATTACAACAACCTGACCTGCTGAAAGCTTTTCCATCAAGTCAGTCCGGCTAAGAAGATTCATCTCTTCCTGCTGTCCAAGGTAAGCTTCGGCAAGATTGAACAGCCCAGGGCGCGCCTTTTCAGTTGCCCTCTGAATGGCACTCCAAAGCTCCTCCACTTCCGGCCCCGAAAGAAAGTAGATAATTCTGGTTCCCTCTCGCCTGGAACGTACTAGGCCAGCCATGGCAAGAGTGCGCAGGTGGTGTGAAGTATTAGCAGTGCTCTGACTGATTTCGTTTGCGATCTCCTCAACCGAACGCTCTCCCTGAGCTAAAAGGTCAATGATCTCAGCCCTGCGACCAGTTGACAAAGCTGAAGCCACTTCGGCAAATAAGTCAAACAGCTCCGCCTTAGCACTATGGTCGGAAGACATACGATTATTATCAAACAGTTGCATTATTATTTGAGTTTATTCACCCAACATGGTTCGCAGTCCTCACCAATGGATCCGGGCCGCTGAGCACAATTTCAAGTTCGCCGTAGCGCTATTATTAAGTCAGGACCAGCTAGGTCAGATTTTAGTTATCTGGTACGAACCGGTCTAGCTGCTGCTCAGTTTCACTGAACTGATATAGCTTTTGGTCCTGTACCAGTTATCAAAAGATTGGCGGAGCACGAATGGCAGATACCAACCAGCAATCAGATGGACTTTTGGCTTTGCTGCAGTTATTTGATCCAAAGGATATTTCAGATCCCTATCCCAAATTTGCCCACCTCAGAGAGACTAACCCGGTTTGGAATCCCGCTGAGCATGTCTATGTAGTGAGCCGCCAGGACGATGCCGCATCAATATTACGGGATCCAAACTTCGGTCACGGAGAACCGGAACAATTAAGAATCCTTCGCAAACTGAGAGAAAGTAACGGGGGGATAAAATTCGAAACTGCCGAAATGCCGATTCGATCTTTCTTGGGTCTCAATCCACCCGACCATACCAGACTCCGCGGCCTGGTGTCGCGGGCATTCACACCAACCAGGATTAACTCATTAGCCCCCCAAATTGAAAAGATCACCGAAGATCTCCTAGACAATATCCCTAGCGGAACCGAAATAAATTTGATCGAAAAATTTGCCTCGCCTCTGCCCGTAATAGTTATAAGCGACCTCTTGGGTATCCCGGTTTCAGACCGTGATCAACTTGTATCCTGGTCTCATGCTATGGCACGAGGGCTGGATCCAGCTTTTCTGCTACCTCCAGGTGTCAAAACGCGTCAGCTTCAAGCCCGCGAGGAGTTTGCCAATTACCTCAGTGGACTTATTGCTGAACGGCGCAAAAGGCCCGGGGAGGACCTATTATCCGCTCTCGTCTCCGTCCGCGACAGCAGGGACGTTTTGAGCGAAGAGGAGCTCATAGCAACTTCAATATTACTTCTTGTGGCAGGACACGAAACAACCACCAACCTGCTTGGCAATGGCTCTAATGCGCTGATGCGCCATCCAGACCAGCTCAATCTGCTTAGGCAAGATACAGCCCTGACAGAACGAGCTGTCGAAGAGTTCCTTAGATACGACTCTCCAGTCCAACTTACAGCTCGGATTGCTCTTGAAAATGCTGCGATCAATAACCATAAAATAGAAAAAGGATCAATGGTGCTGATCCTAATTGGAGCCGCTAACCGCGATCCGCGGACATATCGCAATCCTGACCAACTAGACATTACTAGGGAAATCACCAGACATCTGGCATTTGGCCAAGGAATACACTTTTGTCTGGGAGCTCCACTGGCGCGTCTTGAAGCTCAAATCGCATTCAAAGCGCTCCTGCGACGGTTTGATACAATCACTCCCGCCGGAGATGCGCTATGGAAAGAAAACACGGTTCTCAGAGGAATAGCAAAACTTCCAATTGTTGCTGAGGCTGCCATGAATCGACCGTAATATTTCATCTATAGATACTGATTCCAGAGGTTTCGACACGCGTGGCCGTCCATAAGCCACTGGGTTAGACTATTGAAAATACAGCTTGTCGACAGTAATCAATCCCGATTAGCCAGTCAAGGAGAAAATGTATGAAAGTTGGACTTCACATACCTGATTTCACCTGGGAGGATGGACCAACCAAACTCGGAAAAAAGCTAGGTGAGATTGCCAAGCTATCCGAATCTGCAGGTTTCGACCGCATCAGCGTGATGGATCACGTTTGGCAAATAGGCCATATTGGAAAGCCCGAAAACGAAATGCTTGAATCATACACAACACTCGGATTTCTGGCTGCAACAACTGAGCGGATGAAATTGCTGGCCGTCGTTACCGCGGTTGTATATCGCGAGCCTGGACTGCTGGCAAAAGCGGTTACCACACTCGACGTACTTTCCGGCGGCCGGGCAATGCTAGGAATTGGTGCCGCATGGTTTGAAGAGGAAGCAAAAGGTTTGGGACTTCTATTTCCCCCTCTTTCCGAACGATACGAAAGGCTGGAAGAGACGCTTCAAATATGTCACCAGATGTGGGGTGAAGATGACGGACCCTACGATGGGAAACACTACCACCTGGCCCGTACACTCAATTCCCCACAGGCGCTCAGCAAGCCTCACCCCCCAATCCTTATAGGCGGCTCAGGTGAAAGAAAAACCTTGAGACTGGTAGCACGATATGCGGATGCCTGTAATATTTTCGACTCGCCTGAACTGGCTCATAAGCTGGACGTCCTGCGCCAACATTGCCGAAACGAAAATCGCGACTATGGCTCAATCGAAAAAACCGTTCAGACCCGATTTGACCTTGGCGAAAACGGAGAAAACGTCAACAAGGTAGTCGAGCATTTACAGGAGATGTCTGAATTAGGAATTGAAGTTGCGCACGGAACACTTCTGCGAGTGGGCACTATCCGCCCGATAGAACTTATGGCTGAAAAGGTCATTCCAGCAGTGGCTTCATTTTGAATTTGGCCTTACTGATCCTACTGATCCTACTGATCCTACGTATCCAGCGCTAACTTCCTACGCCCTGAATCTTTCAGCCCTGGGGCCACCTTAGCGGCGGGGCTGAGTTGCATTCAACCAATTGATTCGCTATGGATTCAAGATCAGGTCTAGCCGCAATCTTGAAAGTAGTCTTTCGAAATGAACCGTAGGCAAAATTCTAAATAGCTCCCCTTTTGAGTCAATATTCGAAAATGTAGGATAAAACAAGCTACTATTGACTTTTGGGAACTTTTCGGGGTTTTGAGGGGGAAGTAATAACAAGTTCATTGTGAATCAAGTCCTACATCATTGCAGAATTCAAATTGCTTTCGTGTCACAATTAGCGAATTAGTTACCGGGTCTGCTGCGCCCTAATTACAATATCACGTTTAGACAAATATAAATGTTGATGTTCCTCGCTAGCTACCTAGCTCGGAGGAGGTCTGGAGTAGCACTGGGAATGATCAAAAAAGACGTCGCAAAAGCCAAAGCGTCAACTGACCGCTTTGAAATAGAACAACATCTCCGCTTAGCATTTGAAAACAACGTAGCAGGCATCATAATTACCGATTTAAACTCCCATGTGCTAGATGTCAATTCGTCCTTTTGTAACATGCTGGGATATCGCCGAGATGAGTTAATCTCAAGCGACCTCAAAAAATACACTCCAACCGAAGATAGATCCATCACCCTGCGGATCAATAAAAAACTGCTAAAAGAAGGCCAAAAACCGGTAATCTACAATAAACGCTACCAACACCGCGACGGAAGCCTAGTATGGTTCGAAATATCGAAATCTGTCGCTCGAAACCAGAATGGTGAACTGAAGTATTTCGTGGCATCAGTACGCAACATCACTGCTGAGCGTCAATTGCTGGCCCAGCTTTCTGAGCAGGCTCTTCATGATCCCCTGACAGGAGTTGCAAACCGCCTCCTATTTGAAGATCGACTTGCCCAAGCTCGTGCTAAAGCTCTACGCGGGGACGGATGGCTTGCGGTATTCCTGATCGATCTGGACGACTTCAAAGACGTTAATGACACACTCGGTCATCAGGTGGGAGACGAACTGCTCAAAGCGATTTCAATACGACTTCAGAGAATCACCCGTCCCGAAGACACGCTATGTCGTTTTGGTGGCGATGAATTCCTGTTCCTAAGCGGGCCATTCGCAAACCGTAGAGAAGTGAGGAAATTAGCCAATCGCCTCCTAGCCGCTTTTGATGAGCCATTTAACGTTGAAGGAGAGAGCCTAAGCCAATTTGCCAGCATTGGAATTGCCATCCAACAAGGTGGCAGAAATGATATCGACCTGGTGCGAGATGCAGATACCGCCCTTGCCGAAGCAAAGCGTCTGGGGGGAGAACGCTATGTGTTCTTCCGCTCTGAAATGCACTATCGGGTGTCGAATCGCCTCAGCCTGGTACAGGAGCTGCGAAAATCACTAGAATCTGACGAACTGCAAATGCATTATCAGCCCATAGTGAACCTCACCACCAATCAAATTGTTGGAGTCGAAGCATTGATGCGATGGAAGCATCCAAAAAGCGGCTTTATTGCTCCGGATATTTTTATTCCCCTGGTTGAACGAAGCAGACTGATCTTCGACCTAGGTTCCTTTGCACTTAAAAGGGCAGTCAGCGATGCGGCAGAGTGTTTCAAACTTTATGATGCGGATCACCTGAGCATTGCGGTCAATCTGTCACCGTACCAATTCTACGATCCGTTATTAACTAAATCCATCGAAGAAACTCTTGAAGATAATGACTTCGAACCAGGGCGCCTGGTGCTGGAAATTACCGAAAACGTGGCTTTTGAAGATATCGACAAAGCTGCAAAAATAGCCTCACGTTTGAGGGACCTCAAGGTAGTACTTGCAATAGACGATTTCGGCACCGGATATTCCGCACTCTCGAACTTTACGCTGCTGCAACCCAAAATTATCAAAATCGACAAATCTCTGGTTCAATCATCCAACACCATGCCAAACGGTGGACGCCTTTTAGAGGTTATGGCTTCCATAGGCACAAGCCTTGACGCTATGGTGATCGCCGAAGGAGTGGAGACCATAACTCATCTCCAGATTCTTCGTGAACTGGGTTACGCCTACGGACAAGGTTACTTATTTTCACACGCTGTCAGCTCCATTGACTTGGTTAAACTGCTCGAGAAGAGGAGCGCCCCTACTGAAAGTGATGATGCTTGGTTCGTTTAAGCTGACGTTTGATGAGTAATTGATCGGCATAGGGGGCAGCCTGACGGCTGCACCCCTGCCACACCACCCGGCATGCGGGTCCGCACCGGGCGGTTCGAAAAGTTGAGGTCATGTGAGTTTGGGAATGCCTATGCTGTCGAAG
>JAJZLS010000015.1 GCA_021803345.1 Actinomycetes bacterium | reverse complement strand
TTATGAAGAGATCTCTACCGTCAGCACTTGCAACGCAGGAATCGGTCCCCTTTAGGTCGAGAGCAAAATCGATGCTTCCATCCACAAGGCCTGCCAGGGTGAGGTCGTCGCTTCCCGTCTGGCCGATATTGCAAGGCGGCTGCCCTTCATCCTTGAAGAACCCCTTGGACTCTGCGATTTGCGCAGGAAAGAGGTGCTGAATGTGACGATGGCCTGTCCTCGTATGATCTCACGCATAATACGTCCCCCCAAGAATTACGAAGTCATCTTATTTAGTTGCAGTACTTGGCTCCCTGCAACTCAAACGAATCCGACCAGAGCTCCAAGATGGGCCATGTGATCTTGATGGACACTTTGTCACTAGACGCAAGAGTACAAATTGACTCTCGTGCACTAGACCCGTTGGGCGAATGCTTTACAGTAGCTGCGACTACAGATATAACTCGTCAAAGATCACATCTGACACCTTCGCTAACGCTTGGCCTTTAGCCTACTGAGATCTGTCGCTAAGGAGGATCCCTTCTTCGTAGGGAGAGTGGCGCTATGAAAATGAAAATGCAAATGCAAATTCAGAGCAAGGATTTTTACATTTTCCGAGTTGTGCAGTTCATGAAGTCCAACAGGCAATTACAGTCTGAGCCTGGTTCTTCTAGCGAGAAATTTCCAGTCACAAGCTCGGTTCTTCTAACTGCGAAAGATCTATGATTTGCTTTACATTAAGTTAAGTCATATAGTTAATGTAGTGGCACAGGGGCGTCGCCACGATTTAGATCCTGCGTTAGAAGAGGAATGGAAATCTGTTTTTCTTTTGAGGGAGAAATAATTATGAATGCCCGCGTTGGCTCCGATGGACTCTACATGTATTTAAACCTGGAGGATTATTGGCTTTATCTTTAGCTGCTGCTACTTTGTTGGCAGCATGTGGGTCTTCGAGTTCCGCGTCGGCGAGTGCAACAAAGTCGGCAGCGCCGACTAGAGCATCTGGATCTTCAGTGGTAGCAAGTTCTGTGCCGATCAAAGTTGGCGTTATGACCGAAATAAGCCCGCAAGCCCCCGGATTTATCCTTGGGGTCAAGGTTCAGTCCTGGCAAAGCCAGTCACACCCAGGAATTAACATAGCTAAATGAGTATCGGACAGAGATTGTACCCAAACCCAGAGAACGAAGTGACCTTAGTTCGCCACTGCTCTGATTCCCGGTTTGTCTACGATCTGGGTCTAGAACAGAGAAACTTCTGGCGTAAGCAAAGTGCTCAAAAGATCACCTATATCACCCAGGCTAGGGAACTGGTGCAAGCCCGCAAATCCTTCTCCTGGTTGGCTGAGGGCCCAGAAGGATCAGCAGCATGAGCATAACTGGTTCTCAGGAATCCTCCGGATTTATCCGTGGGGAGGAAATCAATAATGACACTGGGCCATATTCTACTCTGGGTACGCTTCTGCGCGATACGATTCAGCGGAATAAATAGTTCCTGGAAAGAATCTATGATAAATATTATGTATCTGTTTTACTAGGGGGCACTTGTAGGGGGCATTTTTGGGTTCAATGTAAGTTTTCATTTATCTCTGATTGGGCAGTTGTGGATAGCGTTACTTTTTCGACGTCCGATTCAGATTGCAATCTAAGGTTTATTGAAATCTAAGTTTTAACTGAAATATTCAGCAATTGGAAATAAATTCGTTCCATTTTGTTTACCGAGGTTGACGGGGTGGGGGATTCACAATAATGAGGGGAATTTGATTTAAATGGCAAATATCAGAAAGCGGTCGATCACCGTAATTGGAAGTTTGGGGATTTTATCATTAGTTGCAGCTGCATGCGGGAGCTCTAGCTCATCAGCATCGACCGCAACTACCGCAGCGGCTACTAAAAGTACGGCAGGTAAGACTTCGTCTTCCTCATTAGTGTCGGCAGCCTCTGCAGAAATAGCGAGTTACACCTCTATGCCAACCTTCACTGCTCCCGGGCCAGCAGTTGATGCGGCCAAGCTAAAAGGCAAGACGATCATGGTGGTCGAACACGATACGGTTGCAGATGCTTTAGTTGAGATCACCAAGGGCCTTCAGAGTGCTGGAAAGTTGCTTGGAATAACAGTAGATACTTTCAATGGTCAAGGTACTGTTAGCACTATTGAACAAGGAATCCAGCAAGGGATAAATCAGAAAGTAGGAGCAATTATTTTGGTCGGGGTTGCCACCTCGTTGGTACCTTCATCAGTGGCGGCGGCCAATGCTGCCAAGATCCCGGTGATCGGAGTAATTACCGGTCAGCCGAACACTTCGTTGCCCGGCCAAGGTTTTGGTAGCGGGCTCTTTGCTGCATCAGGTCCTTCTTACAAGGAACTAGGCCGCTTGGTGGCTGATACCGCAATTGTTGGCACCAAAGGCGGAAACGTCAATGCCGGTTTATTGGTCTTTAACAATCCGATTAGTCCTGCGGTGGTCAGTGGAATTAAGTCTGTATTTGCGGGTTGTTCGAGTTGTAAAATTGTTGCGAGTCAGGATGTTGAGCCTCCGTCATGGCCCACAAAGACCGCTGGAATTGTGTCATCTATGATCCTCGCTAACCCAAATCTTAACTACATCATGCCGGTTGCTGACACTATCGGTATCTTTGCCACCTCTGGAGTTAGCCAGGCTGGAGCAACCGGTAAAGTTAGCGTAGTCTCTGATGATGGGTCTAGCCCTGGAACACTGGGACTGGTGCAGAAAGGCCCGATTTTTACAGCGGATCCCGGATATTCAGCACCATGGGCCGGATGGGAAGCTATGGACCAGGCCCTGAGGGCGATGAGCGGAATGAAGCCAGGTAATCCTATAGTTCCAATTAGGTATCTTGATAAGTCAAACCTGAGCGGTGTCAACCTCAAGAATCTTGCTAACGTGTTCGGCAATGCTTATCAAGCTGGCTACAAGAAGCTCTGGGGGCTTGGGTAATCAATTATTCAGCGAAGGTTGCTGCTAGTCGATACACATGTCGTCGCTGCCAGTGACCTTCGTTGAAGATTAGTTTGATTTGGAAATTACAGGAAGATTATGTTATCAAGTGACGATGCGACGCTTCTTACCAGTACAGGCAGAGGACCTACAATGGGTTCATTGCTGATGAAGTCCTGGATTCCCTCTTTTCTATCCAGTGAACTTTAAGTAGGTGGAAGTCCTCAAAGAATACAGTTGCTTGGAGAGAGTCTGGTGGCGTTTAGATCCTCCTCTGATTCGGTTGGAGTTGTGGGGGAGTTTTGCGCATATCGCAGAGCATCACTTTTCTATGGGAGAAACGAGATTGATAAGTTCCCTGATGGTAAGTGTGGTCTCAGATGTGCCTACCATGGCTGGAAATATGATCACGACGGCAACTGTATAGAGATGCCCAATGAGCCGCCCACGAGTAAATTTAAGGATCGAATTAAACTCAAGTCATACTAGGCCAAGGAGCGTGGAGGGGTTGTGTGGGTCTGTATGGGCGAAGATGAACCACCGGGCCTGCCCGAACTTGAATGGGTAATGCTGGACGGGAGTCACAAATTTGAGCTTGAAGAGTATTACTGGAGGATAACCCAATGGATAATACCCTGGTACACGGTCGTTCCTCGAGATGAATTTGAGCCGATTGGCGCTCACGCATGGGTACCAATTGACGACGAAAATTGTTGGGTATGGAGCATTAACTATCTCCCGGAGGGCCCTCTCAGTTATGACCAGCTTGAGTTTTATCGTAATGGAGGAGGAATTGACGCTGAGACAATTCCTGGAACGCATATTCCGGTCAGAAATCGGAATAACGAATATCTTGTCGACCGAGCCCTTCAAAAGGCCGGTGTTTCTTTGAGTGGCATTGCGGGCATAGCAATGCAGGATGCAGTAATGCAGGAGAGCATGGGTCCAATAGTGGATAGTCGTGAAGAGCACGTGGGAAGCACCGATATTGGAGTTGTCACGGCAAGAAGAAGATTAATTGCAGAAGCAAAGTCATATGCTGCCGGAAATGAAATGGTTTCAGGACGGGATCCGGATACGCACAGAGTTCGTTCTGCTGGCGCGGTTCTGAAACCAGACGCCTCATGGGTGGAAGCTACTTCGCAGGCAAAGGCTGCCCTGGATTGACTATATTGAATAATTATGATCATCGGGCGTTTGTGAGCAGTATTAGCTGTGCTGGTTATGGATTGACGACGGTCAAGAAGGGTCTGGGATAGATAGTTGAGGGTAAATTCTATAAACGCTGCGGTTACTTATGCCCCGCTAAAAAGCGAAGTTAGAAGGTTTGAGAGGCCAGAGATCCAAGCTGATTCAGGAATACTTCGCATTGAGGCAGCTGGCGTTTGTGGCAGTGATATTGGAGCTCACCAACAAAAGACGGTTTCCCGGATTTTAGGGCATGAGAACGTTGGAATTATCGATGAGATCGGCGAGGTCGCTTCTCAAAAATGGGGGATATCGGAAGGTGACCGCGTAGTTGTCGAAGAGTATCTTCCGTGTGGTTTCTGTGATATCTGTCGTACCACTCAGTTCCGTTTTTGCAAGCAAACTGATTCAAGGGGCGGGGGAGTCAGGTATGGATCGACTGGAATAGATCTGGTGCCAAGTCTTTGGGGTGGTTACGCACAATACATGTATCTGCATCCACGTTCGATATTGCACAAGGTATCATCTGGGGTCTCACCGGAGTTATTGACACTTTCCTTACCGATCGGCAATGGATACGAGTGGGCGTACCTGGAAGGTGGAGCCGGACCAGGACAGGTAGTGATTATATTTGGTCCCGGTCAGCAAGGTCTAGCCTCTGTATACGCAGCAAAGGCTGCAGGTGCTGACCTGGTCATTCTTTTTGGTCTCAGTAGTGATGACCATCGGCTTGAAGTTGCACGATTTTTAGGTGCTGACTACACCGCTGATTCATCCAAAGTTGATCCAGTCCAATTTGTTCGAGATATCACAGGGGGAAGAGCTGCCGATCTAGTAATAGATACAGCTGTTGGAAACACGGCCACGATATCTGCCAGTGTGGAGATGTTGAAACAGTGCGGGCAACTTCTGCTTAGTACTGCACCTGACGCTGTGAATGGTATTCCGATGCGGGCTGCTCAATGGAAGTGCATTTCAATTCGTGGGGTTCGGGGTCATAGCTATGCCGCAGTGGAGTGGGCTATGACGCGTATTGATTCTGACCGGGAGAGACTGTCAAAGATGTGTACACATTCTTTTGGCCTCGAGCAGGTGGATACTGCGATACTCGCCACTGCAGGCAGAACTGACCATAAAGCAATCCACGTCTCTGTGTTGCCGGAATAATCCTGGTAATTATTGGCATTGGTCTGAAGGGAGGAAACAGAAAATGTCACCAGATGTCGACAGTCTCAAACATTTCCTAGCGGTCCCTTATGTAGCAGAATTCGAGGTTGTTGAGTATGGATCTGGTGAGTGGTGGTGCCAGGCGGAATATCCGGAATTGAGCGGAACCGAAGTACGCGCGAAAACGGTTTTGGAAGCTGTTGATTTGTTAGAGCGCATCAAGCGGGAAGTTGTGACCGCGATATTGATTGATGGTAAGCTGCCCACAAAACCAAGGCCGCCACTCAGAAGCGGCGTTTGCGGATTGAGTTCAGATCCAGTTACTTGATAACCATGACATCGAGAGAATCAACGACTTTTATTTAGCGCTGAATAAGTTGGCAAGAGGTACGTGATTCCCGGAAATAACGAAGATCAGCTCGTTTTTTGTGGTTTGAATACTTTGGTAATTCAGTCCTTTTGGAAGAGTTGGAATTGTGACCGGAACCGGTGAGACGTTGCTAAATACCGAGGATGCCGGGGCTGTATTGCCAAGAGCGCTCACCGTCAGCGGAGTCAGGTATAGCTGGTTGTTCTTAAGATCAATTTTGGAGATCACTTTTAGAGGAATAATTTTACCCTGATAGGAGATATTGTTACTGGTCGCAATCTCTCCACTCTTCCCAGCGTAAAAGATCGAAGCACCGTTTGAGGATCCGCTCTGGAGGGTCTTGGTGAGTTGGGTATATTGCATCGCCAGTGTGGCTGTTACCCTTTGACTGGTGGAGGAGAGAATTGTAGAGGCACTTGATCCCTTGAGGCCAGTTAATTTGAGGGTGACGTGAGAATTTCCGAACAATCCGATCCGACTCTGAGTTGCATCGATAGTTACAGTTCCGGGCTCAGCAAGAAGTTGGTTGAGTGGGTTGCTTGGATTATAACTGACAGCAACTGGCGAATTAAAGCAAAAACCGGATGGCGAGGTTGTGTTAGGTCCGCAGTGGTCCTTTGCAATCAACTTACTTGCCAGTGACATTTGACTGGACTGAGTACGGACTACGGCTACCCCTGAAATTAGCGCTCCAATGACTAATCCAATAACCAGTGACACAAGGGATGAAATTAGCCATTGCTTTGACTTTGAACCGGAATCAAGCTCTTCCGGTTGATCTTGTATAGTTTCAGAGGATTGGCCATCGAAATCTGAATCATTTTCAGCTTCTGCCTCTTCAGATGAAGGGGAGGATTCGTGGACTTCGGTGCTGCTTGGAACCTCACCCCGATGATGCTCTAAATTATCAGCCGACTCGAATTCGCTATTTGATGTTTCTTCAATATCCAATGTTAATGCCTTCGGAGATAGGTGATCTGTTCAAAGTAGTTGATTAAATGCCATACTGGCGCCTGAAAGTTAATTCTATGTCTGATCAGACTTGATTTGTACACGGCTTATTATATGTAATATAGCCTGCTGAGGATAGATGAGATGTAGGAAACTTTAGTGGTGAGAGGTATGAAGAAGTCTAATCACGAGAGGGATTTTAAAAACGCGACGGTACTGAAACTGTTCGAAGCCGGTCGTTATCCATACGATATCCAAAATGGAAACAGCAAAAATAAACTTCACGCCATGCAGGCGGTGTATTTGAATGCACTTCGGCTATTTGACATTCAGGGATTTGACGATACCACTATTGAAGAGATTGCTACTAAATCAGGGGTCGTTGAAGAAGTGATCGATTCATATTTCCCTTCTAAAGAGTCTATTGTTGCTGTGCCGCTTGGGTATCTGGGTCGCTCGTTGAGTTCATATGTTCGAACTGCTGATGCCTCTTTAACTCCATTAGAGGCGCTGGGGGAGGGGATTATCAGGCTCTTCGAAGAACTGTCAAGGTCTTCTAATCTGTACGAAGCGTTAAATTTAGGATACCGGGTTGTCAACAGGACGCCGAGTCTTCGAGAACTAAATCTGGCCCGTCGTTCCCAGCTATATATAGTGGCTTGGAAAGCACTGTTGCAAAGGGGAGTCGATCCTGACGATCAGGTTTTGCGGGCTGCAGCTTCCGGTATCGTAGCGTGCTCTTTGGCCACCATGTTCTCATGGTTGGAGGCAAATATGTCGTTCAATCTGGTAGACCTGACAAAATCAGCTATTTCGATTTTGACAGAGGAATTCCGTTAATTATGTTGTTTTGGCTCGGCCACTATAGATTTTACAGCACAGCGGCAATTCGTTTTAGGATATCATCGAGTATTTCAGGGTGGGTGGCAAAGTTCAGACGTGCCCAGCCGATACCTGGTGTACCAAAGTCTGACCCAGGACTCAATGCAACCTTTGCTTTTTCCAGCAAATATTGATACGGGTCGCTGGAAGCTATTGAATTTCGAAAATCAATCCACGCCAAGTAGGTCCCTTGGGGAGGAAATAGAGACACATCTAAACCAGATTGGTCTAGAAACTGATAGGTCTTATCGCGATTTGTTTCCAGGGTAGCCAGGGTTGATTCAAGCCATTTGGCAGCGTTTTGCCATGCTGCGGTGGCAGCAATCATTGCAAGATTGGAGACAGATCCGCGGATTCTCGGATGGGATTGGTTATAAAGTGACATCAGTTCTTCCGATCCGAAATGGGTTATCGAGCACTTGAGTCCAGCAATGTTGAACGATTTTGTGGCTGAATTCATAGTTATTACCCGCGAAGCGAATTCTGGTGAAATTGATGCAAATGGGATATGGTAGTTGGGCGAATAGACTATGTCGCAATGGATTTCGTCTGACACCACCAGAATGTCATGTTTGACGCAGATATTAGCAATACGAATAAGTTCGGTTTGTGTGAATACTTTTCCAGTCGGATTATGAGGAGAGCAGAGTAATAGTAATTTGCACTCTGGCTGTGCTGCAAGCTGCTCCAATTGGCCAAAGTCAATTTCCCAACCTTGTTCGGTGCGAATCAGAGGATTCTCACTCAGAGTCCTTCCAGTCGAAATTACTGCATCCAGAAACGGTGGGTAGATTGGAGTTTGGATAATAACCTGGTCACCTATTTGAGTGAATCCCAGTATTGCAGCGAAGATGCTCTGCACTACGTCAGTGCCCACTACAGCCAAGGCAGGATCGAGCGGGGTGTTGAATTTTTCTAGGTACCGATCGGTAAAGGCTTCCAGCAACTTCTCCTGGAGCTCAATGGATCCGTAACCAAGGTCTCTTGAATCGATTGGTTTTTGGATCGCCTCGACGATTTCATCAGCAATTCCGAGATCCATATCCGCAATCCATGCAGGCAGGATATCGTCAGGATAGTTCCTCCATTTGGTGCTGGTGAATCTTTGGGCGCGTATCTCAGAATCTGTCGCCATGTGGCAGGTCTCCTACGGGTTGGACTGAGGTAATAAATAAAGAGTAGTTGGAGAGCGGGAATTTTGGAATGACTTGCAATCTATGGGGCCAACTGAAATAAATTCTCCTTTCAGCTTTGATTTTTCCATAACTGGAACTGAACTTAAAATCTATGCTCAGCTGGCCCATGCTGGTATGTAGCCGGTTTGCCTTGTTTATATCCGTTTATTCGGTAATCAGGCAATGCAGTATCCAAGAGGGGAGCGATCTGGCCGAAGCTCTGTGATTCACAAACGGGGGTATTCCAAAAGGATGTGTTTTGACCCTAAGCTATCGGTTAGTTGATTGAGATTTTCTTTATTGGGGACTCGTGGGTTCTAAAGGGGGCTAGGTGACGATTAAGACGCAGGTTGGGATAATCGGAGCAGGACCAGCCGGACTGATGCTCTCAGAATTACTTGCAGCGCAAGGTGTCGAATCGGTTGTGCTTGAGCGCAAAGACAGAGTGTATTGTGAATCCCGCATCCGTGCCGGAGTTTTGGAACAGGGGACTGTGGATTTACTTGATTCAATTGGATTGGGCGAAAGGCTTCACCGTGAGGGGCTAGTTCATCAGGGGATATACCTTCAATTCAATGGGAACCGGCATCGAATCAATATGGCAGAACTTACCGGCGGCAAATGCATCACAGTCTATGGACAACAGGAGGTTGTCCGAGACTTGATTAAGGCCAGACTTGAAGGGGAGAGGCCGCTTTTTTTTGAAGCGGAAGCTTTATCAATTGAGAATTTGACATCAGGTGGGAACCGGAAGCCGCAAGTGACGTTTATGCACCAAGGGCGCAATGAAGTTTTGGAATGTGAGTTTGTGGCGGGTTGTGACGGATTCCATGGAATTGCTAGAGCTGTAATTCCAAAAGGGCAGCTGACAACCGTATCGCGCGAATATCCGTTTGGGTGGCTGGGAATTTTAGCTGAAGTTCCTCCATCTACTGACGAGTTGATTTATTCATTTCACAAAAATGGATTTGCGATGCACTCTTTGCGTTCTCCTCAGCTTTCCCGCCTCTATCTTCAGGTTGATCCGGATGATGATATCAGAAACTGGCCCGATGACAGAATCTGGAGTGAGCTTCAAATTCGCCTTGGTGCTGCTGACTGGGTTTTGAATCAAGGTCCGATTATCGATAAAGGTATTACCCCAATGAGGAGCTTTATGTCCTCACCGATGCAATACGGAAGGCTATTCTTGGCTGGTGACGCCGCCCACATAGTTCCACCAACTGGAGCCAAGGGTTTGAATCTGGCAATTTCGGACGTAAAAGTTCTTGCTGAGGTACTTACGGTCAACTTCACCAGTGATAATCATGGTCTCCTTGAAAGCTATAGCGAGCGTTGCATTCGACGGGCCTGGCGGGCTCAGGATTTTTCCATGATGATGACATCCATGCTGCATCTGGATCCCAGGAGCGATTCGTTTGAATTGGAACTGCAGAGAAGCAGACAGGAATTTACAGTCAGCAGTAAGGCTGCCGCTACAGCCCTTAGCGAAAATTACGTTGGGATACCTTTTGATTCCCGGATCATGATGCCAAAATCATAGTCTTCCGGCCAGAAAAGATATTAAGCCTGCCGGCGCCGCTAGGGACCCGAAGCAATTCTTCAGCTTTCCTGTACTACTGTTACTTCTGAGATTTAACACGGAGTGGTGCAATTAGATGCAAACAGACATATTCCAACGATTGAATTCGCTGAAGGAGAGATATCCATGGCTGGCACCAAAGCGCCAGGCCGGTTCGAAAACTATTCATTTCTGGAATCAATTGTTAATAGCTGTTGTGGTCTATTTTGGTTATGAACTTACTTCCGAGATAAGCGCGGGTTCAAAGAGCGAGGCCATTCATAACTCCCTCAAAGAAGTTCATTTCGAGCAGACACTTCATATCTTTACCGAGCAACGGATACAAAGTTTCTTTATCTCGCACTTTCTTTGGATTATCAAGTTGTCAGACCTTTACTACACCACTGTCCATTTCATAATGCCTGTGGTAGTTCTGGTGATCCTTTTTCGAAAATTCCCTGAGAGATTTCTGGTGTGGAGAAATGTCATGGCTGTGATGAATCTGGTGGCTTTGGTAATCTTCGCTGTCTTTCCGGTTGCTCCGCCGAGGTTATTACCTCCTGCCTTCCATTTCATAGATACGCAGGCTGTTTTTGGAGGAGCAGGTTCACTTGATGCGACTCTTATGCGAGATGCAGGGAATCTTTATGCAGCGATGCCCAGTCTTCATTTTGCCTGGGCAATTTGGTGCGCATGGGCGCTCGCACCGGTAATCAAAAATAAATGGATTCGCTGGGCGGTTATAGCGGATCCGATTATCACGACATTTGTGGTGATTGTGACTGCTAATCATTTTTGGATTGACGTCATTGCCGGATTCGTCCTATTTTTGGCCTGTGGTGCTTTGTTTCATGCTTTCAGCGGTGGTCAGAGAGATCAGAGACTGAAATTAGCGGCAGTCGGAGGCGATATAGTCGAAGATGGCTAATTGACCTGGTTTTGGAGGTGGTTGTCAGGCTGGTATTTATCTATACCAAGGATTAGTCGCCCTGCGCCGAAAATAGATATTATGTCAAGTAAATGATTTGATGCTAATCGGAGATAAAGATGCATCTTGTATGTGTTGCTGCCCCACCGGTTGCGGATTCAAGAGTTAGCTAAAGTAATTGCCTGTCTGAAGATGCTATTTATGACGAGGCTGTTTAATTTAAATTTATTTATTAACGAATTTCAATTGTTTATTTTCGGCACTCGTGACTATGGACTTGTGGACGGTTGAGTGTAACCCTTTCTTACCATCGTTCCCCACGACCGGTTTTTCTTCCGTAATGCTTGCCACGTTCCTTCGATGCGCCATGCTGCGTGCAATTGCCTGAATCCAAAATTTTCGAGAATCGAGGCTAATACCGCATCCCTAAGGTACCGCCATTTGTCGTACTTGTGGTAAGACAGTTCCTCTACCAGCAGTGACAGAATTGACAGAAGGATTCCGTAAAGGAGCGCTGCTGCGAGAAATAATCCTGCGAAGTCGAAATTAACCATGTGGAATATCAATGCTATTGCAAGGATGAGAATTCCACCGATTTCCACAAAGGGACCCAGAATCTCAAAGAATATAAAGTACGGTATAGCAAGTAATCCCACTGATTTGTAGCGGGGATTAAATATCATGCGTTTATTAGTCCAAATCACCTCCGCCAATCCTCTGGACCACCGTTGTCGTTGTTTTCGTAGGGTCGCGGTATCTTCGGGGACCTCGGTCCAGCAGATGGGTTCGGATACAAATACTATTTGGTAAGGTTTCCTGGCGTTAGTGTAATACCGGTGCAGCCGGGCAACGAGGTCTGCGTCTTCGCCGATTGAGTCATGGTTATATCCGCCAATTGCTATGACCCCCTCTTTCTTGAATACACCAAACGCACCGGAAATAATCAGTAAACCGTGTAGACGTGACCAGCCGGTTCTACCGAGCAGAAATGCTCGAAGATATTCAACAATTTGTATCTTTGCAAGCCAGCTTTTAGGCATTCCAACTTCTGTCATTCTGCCTCGGACAACGTTGCATCCGTTCGAAGGCCGAATTGCTCCCCCAGTTGCCATTACTGAAATCGGGTCGTCAATGAACGGTAAAGTGACCATCAATAAAGCATCTTGGTCCAGAACAGCATCAGCGTCTACCATAGCTAGAAGTGGATATTTTGCTATATTGATAGCTGCATTTAGGGCGTCAGTCTTCTGCCCTACCGACTCTTTGCGCATAACCGTCAGGTCGATGAGCCCTGGCGCAATATATACCGACTTTGTCAGCCCACGGGTTGGAACTAGTTGTTCGATGTGGAACGGTATTTCCACAAGCTGGAATTCTTCCTGGAGGAGCGAAAATGTATTATCGGAGGATCCGTCATCCACTATTATCAGTTCAAACTGAGGATATCTCAGCGCCAATATTGCTCTTGCGCTTTCTACGATCACAGCTTCTTCATTGTGAGCTGGGACGAGGATTGAAACTGGCATTGTCACTGGGCTTTTTAGAGCTTCTTCGAGACCCAGATACGGCCTCTTTCTGAAATACTGCCCAATGTTTAAACTAGCGGCAATTATAAGAATCAGATAAATGGTATTGAGGGCTAGGAAATAAGTCAACCCTAACCAATTTAGAACTCGAAATATGTTTGCCAGAATTTGTCCCATTGATAATCAAACAATACCTCTAAAGGCTCAAGTTGGGGTTCGATTACCGCGGATTTGACACTTTTTCTTGCCAATGCTTCCAGGGCGTATTCACGATTAGGAGAATGGCTGGCAGCTAGACTAGTCAACGATTTGAATCCTTCTGAACTAAGTTGGGAGAGGGTTTGGGCTGCGGTGTTCAATAGCTGGTGGTTATCTGAGATCAGCAAATTGGCTATTGCTGGCACTGCCTCTGGGTCACCTAGTTGACCAAGACTTCTGCAACTTACCAGACGCAGAGGTAGAGGATTGTCGTCTTCGAGGCCTCTAATGAGCTGTGAAACTGCCCTGGGAGACCCAATTCTTCCCAGTGCTCTGGCGCATCTTATTCTTACATCTATAGAGAGATCATTTTGAAAATGATCGATAAGTGCCTGGGTGCTCCTGATTGAATTGATAATTCCTAATATTTCCGCACAGGCTGCTCTTTGCCTTTCACCTGCACCTTCAAGACCCGCCAGAATGTATTCCTCTCCCTTTGGCCCAATATCAAGTAAGGCGACGATGCAGGCACCAAATGGCAGCTGTTTTCCGGTCTTGTCGAGTGAGTCGAGTAGAGCAGGTATTGATCCTGGCTGGCCGAGCTGACCTAAGGCTCTGGCAGCTGAAATTCTCACTTCCCTATTTCGACTGCCAAGCAATGCTTCAAGGGCCGGCCTGGCGCGCGCGATAGATAGGTTTCCCAGGAATGACGCAGCATTGCACTTCCCTATCGAACCAATTCGGCGCGTCCGTCGAATAGCTTTTGTAACCGAGCCTTTTGATTCCAGGAAACTTACCAACCGATCTTTTGACTCCCCCTTGACCTTGGTTGCAATGCTTTCAGAAAGTTCTTCTAGTTGCCCAAGTTTTAGCTTCCTGGTAAAATTTTTGTCACTTGGTTCCTGTTCGTCGACTGTTAGTTCTACAATCAATTTACGTACTTTGGCCCGATACAAGGCGTAACGTTTACTCCTGTTGAGTCGCCAAAACCTAAGTATTATTGTCAAAAAGGTGAAAATGATAATCGCCAGGCTAAGCAAGGTGACACTTAGAATCAGGGCGACTTTCATCTGAGATCAGTTTCTGGATAATGCGGCTTGTACCCTGGTTGCCAATTCTCTGGGGCTAAAAGGTTTTGTCATGTAATCGCTAGCTCCTGCGGCAAATCCTTTTTCGGTATCGAGCTCCATCGACTTGGCCGTGAGAAGAATAATCGGAATTGAAACAAATTCCGGAATTTTCCGCAATTCTAGCGTCACTTCAATACCTGAGTAGAAAGGCATCATAACATCAAGAATTATAAGGTCAGGCAAAGTTTCCTTTGCTCTTGAGATTGCATCTGCGCCATTTGTTACCGCGGTGATGTCGTATCCTGTCTGCACCAGCTTGTAATTTACGAGCTCCAGTATGTCTGGATCGTCATCAGCAATTAGAATTTTTGTCACCAGTCCATCCCCTTGATAGCTATCTCTAGTCTTTAATCGGCGTGTTTCAACAATCTCTTAACTATTACAACAACTTTTTTGGGAATTTTATTCTTCTAAAAGGTAAATAACTAAGCTCAACCTTGTCTTTAGGTCATGTTTCACGGCTGCCAATAGGGACTGTGAAGGTGAATTTCGTTCCTTGACCAAGCGTGGATTCGACCGTTATAGTCCCAGAATGTGCTTCGATTATTGCTTTGGTGATTGACAAGCCTAATCCGGTTCCCTGGATGACTAGTTGTTTAGCCTCGGTGGTTCTATAGAACTTGGTAAACATGTGTCCGATTTCTTCTTGGGAGATTCCCATTCCGGTGTCTGCCACCGAGATTTCAATATTTCGCGACTCCTGCTTGGCTTCAATGGTTATGGTTCCGGCCGGCGGTGTGAATTTTATAGCGTTTGATAGCAAGTTGAGAAGTGCCCTGTCTAAAAGATTGATGTCTCCGGTTATAACCTCGATCTCCGGTGGGATTTGGATGTCAATATTGATTTGTTTGGAATTTGCTTGCGGCCTAACAGCCTCGACTGAAGTGGAAATAAGCTGGGAAACAGCGAAGCTGGAAGTTGATAAATCTAGTTTTCCAGATTCAATTCTTGAGGCGGTTAGGACGTTTTCAATAAGACCTAACAAACGAACTGAATTCCGGTCGATCGCGTCCAGCATTCCGCCGTACTGTTCTGATATATTTCCGTCGGCTACTTCATCTTTAAGCAATTCGAGATATCCGATGATACTGGTCAATGGGGTTCTCAATTCATGCGAGACCGATGCTAAGAATTCGTCTTTGGCTCTATCCAATTGCCTCATTAGGTCTAAGTTCCGTCTCTCGACGTCGTACAGACGTATCGCAGCAAGGGTTGCTCCCAGTCCAGTGGCCAGAGTAGTTGCAATTTCAATATCCCTGTCATTCCAGACTCGGGTTTTGCCCTCCATCAATGCCACCAGGATTGCTTCCGGACCACTTTCGCCCACAACAGGCACAGACAAGAATGCTTGAAGACCGGTTTGCAGTGCTAACAAGCGACTGTACTGGGACAATCGCTCATCGTTTGCCAGGTCGTCTACACACACATACGATCCTCTGGTCAATGCATTTGAGAGGTGGTCTGATTCGCTATAAAGGAGTTGCCGCAATTGGTCTTGGTTGTCAAGCGAATAGTCATCAGATTGACTACGGGGTTTCGATTCTGAATTCCATTGAAATATTGGTGGACCTGGTTTGCCGTTCTCCATAATTCTTACCAGGGCCTGGTCGGCTCGAAGCGCCTTGCCGAATCCTTCGATTGCTTTTTGAAAAGCTGAGGTGGCATCCAGATCTTCATATAGTGTCGTTGCCAGAGCTTCTCTTAGGGTACGCTCCTCTTCCAAGCGTTGCCGGGATGTCTTTTCTTTTTCGTACTGCTGCTCTAGAATCGTTTGCAGCGAATTTCGCTTTACAATCATGTCATTTATTGCACTGGCGAGCTCATATTCCTCGTTAGACTCCACAGAATTTGCAGATAATGAAGAATCTCCATTTTGCCCGCCTTTTAGCGTCGCTATAAGGCGGTCCAGCATTCCACTTATGGCAGCGCTGATAAAGTACGATTGCCTAAGTCCCAAGATGAGCGAGATCAGGAATAAAAATATTAATAATCCGATCCCGGATATCGAAATTAGCCTTATCTGAGATATATAGGAACTTTGCTGAGAATGGTAAGCGATATTTGCCGTGGCGTAGCGATTTTCAAAGGTATGCTCAGGGCCGTTTGTTTGCTCGATGATAGTTGCGAGAGCTGCTGTGCCAGCATGACTGGCGGCTGTGTTTCGAATAAGTTGATTTAGAGTGGAGAAGGACTGTTGTGCTGCGACATTTTCGTTTTGAAGGTATTTATGTTGTTTATCAGTAGAGTTTTGTAATTTCAGAGCCTTTTTATAGGTGCTTTTGTAGTCCCCTAAAGATTGATTGAATTGATTTAGAAAAATCTTATTCTGGGTAATAATGTAGTTTCGTGCATCTAGAATTGCACTAAGAACCTCAGTATTGATTTGATCGTTGAGACCTATAAGGGGTTCCACCCTGGTTGTAAGATTCGACTCAATTGAGTTGATATAAATAAGTGCGGCTGTGCTTAGGATTCCAGTTATCAATAGGGACAGCAATACAAGCCTCAACGTGAAGTTGAGCCTCTTTACAATTGAATAATTTGGCGATGCTACCTGGTTGGGTTCCTCAGAATATTTGCGGCCTGTCTGATACCCTGAACTAGAAGTTCCGCGTGTGGGTTCATCTGGACTCATAATTGTCATTTTTTCAGTCGACGATCTTATGGATTATCACGGCAGTGAATCAAAATATTGCGGTTGGTGTCTGTAATTTAGGCTTGTCCTGAATATTCCAAAAATGCTTCATAGGCCCGCGGTCCATATACAGTTCCCGGTCCCCCACTTAGCATAATGGCGACTCCAATTGCCTCAGCAACCTCTTGCTTGGTGGCACCCTGTAGGGCTGCAGCCCTGGCATGTGCGGTTATGCACCCATCGCACTTTGTAACTACCGAGATTGCTATTGCAATCAACTCTTTGGTTTTTTGAGAAATTGCACCATCTTTAGTCGCGGCAGCGTGCAGCTGAGCATAACTTTTGAACACCTCTGGGATCTGATCTCTTAGTTCCCGGGCTGGCGTTCTCAAGTCATCTGCAATTTGGTGGTATTTTCGATCCATTTCGTCTCCCTCATCGACCACGAATCTATCGGACATTCAGTAGCAGGAACAAAGATGCCAAGCTATCTGCTTTTTCTGATTGCAAACTTACCATATTGTTTCAGCAATGCCCGTTTATTCTTGACCGAGGTTGCATCCGGGGGTCGTGTTCAATATCTTGGACCGATTGCCAAAAGATGGAGTTGGATTATTGCAGATAATGTTTCAATTCCAAAGGTTAGACTCAAGTTTTATGAACGACCAAGGTCTGGGGGGTCATTCCTCTGAACATATTTCCAATATCTTAAATGACCGTTA
This sequence comes from Actinomycetes bacterium, assembly GCA_021803345.1. Lineage (GTDB taxonomy): Bacteria > Actinomycetota > Acidimicrobiia > Acidimicrobiales > Acidimicrobiaceae > SCQM01. The sequence continues at coordinate 40,025 of JAJZLS010000015.1, read as the reverse complement.
TCAGCTGATTAGTGAAATTGGCAATGGTGCCATGGGGGATGTTTTTAAATCCAATGACCTTAGGTTGGACAGGTACATTGCTATCAAGATTCTAAAGCGCACTTTTACTGATGACCAATCGATTAGAGCAAGGTTTGAGAGAGAAGCCAGAGCGGCAGGGCGTCTCTCTCATCATCCTCATGTGGTTACTGTGTTTGATGTTAGTGAAACTAACGGCAGGCCATTCATCGTGATGGAGCTTGTAGAAGGCGGTACCCTGGCCTCCTTGATGCGCTCGCAAAAATTGTCAGTAGACAGAGCTGTGGAAATAGTAAGGCAGGTCTTAAGTGCATTAGCGTTCGCTCATGAGAGTGGAATTTTGCACCGCGATATAAAACCCAGCAATATTTTGATGGGTCATAATGGTCAGGCTAAGGTCAGTGATTTTGGTATCGCCACCATTTTAGACAGTGCCAGTGAACGTGATTTGACGATGACAAGCGGAGTTATCGGAACTCCGGCGTACCTGTCGCCGGAACGTGCCGAAGGCAGTAAGGAGATTACTCCAGCTTCAGATCTTTTTTCGGTTGGGGTAATTTTGTACGAAATACTGACTGGTCAAAAACCATTTTCCGGCGATAGCCCACTGGCGGTACTGCTGGCTGCAAAATCAGGGAAGTTTCAGGCCCCCGAGCAACTTAATCCTGAGATACCCCCTTATGTTAGTCAGGTTATTAAACGGTCGCTCTCCCCTGCTCCTCAAGAACGTTACTTGAGTGCGTCACAAATGGCCGCTGCACTTGATCCCAACTATGTAATGGAGTCTACTGTAGGATTTACCGGTTTTGAAATGCCGTTGTCTCAGTTCGATTCCGGTCTTTCCGACGAAAGGACTCAGGTATGGGTGGCAGCAGAAGTCGGCGGCCCGACGGGATCAGATCCAACAATTGTGGATTCTGGTTCGGCTGGTCTGGGCGCAGGGCGTCTAGCTCGCGATGGCTTGGCAGGGGCTGGGATTATAGGTTTATTGCTGTTAGTCAAAAATCGCAGTTTAGGATTGATTGGCAAACTTAATTCATATTTTCGTGATGAAGTTTCTCCAAAAACCAGAGCGGTCCTGGGGCTTGCCGCGTTAGCTATAGCAGGTTTCATCGTTGCCAGCATACTGTTCTTTGGACATGGAAGTTCCGGCGGTCGCGCAACGACGCCAACGACTTCAATTGTTACCACAACGACGTCAACTAGTACTACAACTACCTCCACCACTGTTGTTCCGACAACCATTGTGCCCACAACTGTTCCTCCGGTTACTTCAGCGCGACCCGGACCGCCGGGATTATCGAAAAAAGGGCACTAACGATAGAAATATTATTTTAGAAGTATTTGGTAATGAAAAAATTATTTCGCGTTTTGATCTTGCAATTATGACTATGTTTGGTGCATGACCAAATCAGATGGCGAAATGGCTTCGAAGTTGCTTGGGCACGCTGAAAAGCTGCTTTACGCTTTAGTTGGAATCGGATTGGTAGTCATGGCAGCTCTGGTTCTGTTCCAGAGTGCTAAAGATCTGATCAATATGACTTCATCGACTTCGATTACGCTCCAGGTTGCGACGGTCCTAAACGATATCCTGTTTGCAATTATTTTGCTGGAGTTACTTTCGACAGTTGTTACGCACTTGTCGGTTGGCGGGTTTCAGCTAAAGCCATTCCTAATTATTGGAATTATTTCTTCTGTAAGACGGATCCTTGTGTTGGGAGCGCAACTATCTACCTCCCATATCACCCATTCTCTGTTTCGGCGGGAGCTTATAGAGCTGGGTCTGGACGGGATTCTGGCATTGATACTGACGGTCTCTCTAGTGATAATATCGAAGCACAACCCAGAGGTTGACTGATATTGCCAATAAAGCGGTGATATTCGGATCATTAGTAGGAGGCGGGGGGTTATGCCAAATCAAAACTGGCCCAAGATTCCAGAGTCGAAGCAGGTTGAGCTGGAACGCAAGGAGCGTAAGCAAAAACTAGCTGCGGGTTTCCGCATATTTGCATCTTTAGGATTTGACGAAGGAATTGCTGGTCACATTACCGCCAGAGATCCAGGTAGTCCAGATCATTTTTGGGTTAATCCGTTTGGCATGGACTTCTCACTGATTACGGCATCAGATTTATTGATGGTCAATCATGAGGGTAAAGTGGTTTCGGGTTCCGGTATGATCAACACCGCCGCTTTCGCAATTCATTCTCAGGTTCACCAGGCTCGTCCGGATGTAGTTTCTGCTGCGCACGCTCATTCGCTGTATGGAAAGGCTTTTTCGTCACTCGGAATTCTGCTTGATCCAATTACCCAGGATGCATGCTCTTTTTATGGCGACCAGGCTCTGTTTGATGATTACACCGGGGTTGTTTTAGATGTGGAAGAAGGCAAGCGAATCGCCCATGCGCTGGGGGATTCAAAAGCTGTAATACTTAGAAATCACGGTCTTCTGACTGTCGGCCACAGCGTTGACGAGGCAGTATGGTGGTTTATAGCCATGGAACGTTCATGCCATGCTCAGCTGACAGCTCAGGCTGCGGGAACGCCGGTATTGATACCACCGGAAATGGCATCTCTCACCGCCAGTCAGATTGGAACTCACACTGCAGGATGGTTTTCATTCAAGCCAATGTTTGACAGAATTGTGAAATCGCAGCCCGATCTGCTGTTGTAATATTCAAAAAGCTTTCGTCTCGAGTTAGTTATCGGTACTGGCCAATGAGGCATCGTATGTTGAGATTAGATTTCTCGCTGCTCTTGCTTCATCGAGGCGTGATATGGGCGTAACCTTAGGAGCTGATTTCAACTCTCCCCTCCCCTCCGCGGTTTTTGCCATTTCGGCAATTTTGTCCATCGCTGATGCTATAGATTCGAGTGTCTGCAACGATTCAGTTTCTGTTGGCTCGAACATCAAAGCCTCTTCGACAACTAGTGGAAAGTAGACAGTTGGCGAATGGAAGCCTTCTTCCAAAAGTCCCTTTGCTACATCCAACGCACGAACTGTAGAATCCTTTTTTAGTTTTGCTGCCGTGCAAACAAACTCATGCATGCAGACTCTGTCGTGAGCGGCGGGAAAGTTTTCGCTGAGTCGTTTTTTAAGCCAATTAGCGTTCAGTACTGCAATCTCTGAGACCTCGCGGAGACCCTTGCCACCATAGTACATCATGTAGGCCAAAGCTCTGACGAACACCATCGCATTTCCATGAAATGAATGAATTCTCCCTATTGATTTGGCCGGGGTTTCCATGCCATAGACGGGATTACCAGTACCATCCCTGCCGGTTATGGTGGGTCGAGGACCAGGTAGGAACTCGGCGAGTCTGGCAGAGACAGCCACGGGACCCGAACCAGGTCCCCCCCCACCGTGGGGAGTGGCGAAAGTTTTATGCAAATTGGAATGAACTATGTCAAATCCCATGTCACCAGGTCGAACTATTCCCATGATCGCATTGAGGTTTGCCCCATCGTAATAAAGAAGCCCCCCGACGTCGTGGACCATTTTGGCGATTTCTACAATTTCCTCCTCAAATAGACCAATGGTATTGGGATTGGTAAGCATGATCCCAGCGGTGTCTTTGTCAACTAGTTGCTTCAGTGCATCAATATCCACCAATCCTCTGGAGTTCGACTTTACAGTTATCGGAGTGTAACCCGACAAGGTGACTGACGCAGGATTGGTTCCATGTGCGGAATCAGGGATAATAATATTTTTTCGCTCGTCTTTGTTATGTTCGTGGAACGCCTTCATGATTAAGAGGCCCGTCAACTCTCCCTGGGCCCCTGCCGCAGGTTGTAACGTGGCTGCAGCCATGCCAGTAATTTCAGTGAAGTAGTTTTCAAGGGTTACCATCAATTCCAACCATCCCTGAATGGTTGAAACAGGTTGAAGGGGGTGGATATTTGCGAACTGGGGTATAACTGAACCCGCATCTGCCAATTTAGGGTTGTACTTCATGGTGCATGATCCAAGTGGGTATGCCCCCAGATCAACTGAGAATTGCCTATGTGTTAGCCTGGTGAAATGAGCCACAAGGTCTCGCTCTGACACCTCAGGGAATTCCAACTGTGAGTCTCGTAAATAATATGATGGAATTGTCTGGCTCGGATTCCTAGGTGGTATTTCGGTCTCCCGAAATGTCGCAGAGCTTCTTCCTGGAGAGCTGAACTCAAATATCGTGCTCTCTTCTTTCCCTCCCATAAGTGGAGCGGAGGATGCTTTGCCACCGGGTTTCTTATGCTTCAGAGTCATCTAATTATCCTCTCCAACGTGCTGGCGTAATGGTCTATCTGTGCTCGGGTTCGTTTTTCAGTAACGGTGACTAATAATGAGCCATAAACGTCAGAACTCTCGAATCCTTCCAGTATCGGAACACCAGCCAAAAAACCCTCTTCAATCATCCGGTCCACCAATAGCTCCGATGACATTTTCGTTTTGACCGCAAATTCGCGGACGCTTGGAAGACTTGAATACAGCTCCACACCGTCAATTCTGACTAGAAGGTCTTTCAAGTATTCTGCGCCGGAATAACATCTATTTGCAAGTTCCTGTATACCTGATTTACCAAGCCAAGACATTGAAATTGCGGTGGTGATTGCTATTAGGGTTTGGTTGGTGCAGACATTGGAACTTGCTTTTTCGCGCCTTATGTCCTGTTCTCGGGTTCGAAGAGTGGTTACATACCCTGTTTGACCGGCACTATCGACGGTCTCCCCTACCAGTCGACCTGGCAAATGACGGACGTATTTTTCCCTGGTGGAAAAGAGTCCAACATAAGGACCACCGAAATTCAATCCCACACCAAAGGACTGCCCTTCAGCTATCGCCACGTCAGCCCCAAGCTCACCAGGGGACCTTAGTAAGGCCATCGAAACCGGGTCATATGCGAAGATTAGTTTTATGTCATTGGCTTGAGCAAAACTGATTATCTGTTCCATGGGCTCTAACAGCCCAAGATAGTTTGGATAACCGATCACTATCGTTCCGGGAAGTGTCGGATTTTCTACCGGCCAGCTAGTCGACCCATTACGGATAGGTATTTCTTGAATACTATGTCCAGTGCCATTGGCAAAGGTGTTTACAACCTGGCGATAAGCTGGGTTTATGCCTTGGGAAATCCAGACCAGGCCGTTTTTGCTTTGAGCTACTGTTAGGTTGATGGCCTCTACAAGTGCGGAAGCACCGTCGTAAAGTGACGCGTTAGAAATCTCTAGCCCAGATAGTCGAGAGACAAGGCTTTGATATTCAAATAATGCCTGCAAAACACCCTGAGCCACTTCGGGCTGATACGGGGTATATGCAGTAAGAAATTCGGATCTGGTTGACAAAGACTTTATTGCTGAAGCAATGTCATGGTCGTATGCTCCACCACCGGCAAAGGAGATAAAGTCTGGACCGAGAGCACGGTTCTTTGCAGCTAAGGTTTCCAGTTCTTCCAGTACGTCAAATTCAGATTTTGAATCTGGCAGTTTTAGGGAATCCCTCGATAGCCGAATCGCTGACGGGATAGTTTCGAAGAGCTGATCTACTGATTCAATGCCCAGGAAGGTGAGCATTTCTGCCACTTCATTGGGCGTATGTGGAATGAATCCGGACAATTATGACCACCTGAAGGTTGATTTTTTGGGTATTAGCAGTTTCATTTGAGCCAAGACTTTATAGCTTGGAATATGTCTTACGGACAAATGGGGGCTTGACAAGCTTTGCCTCCAATCTCGTTCCATTGGCATCGATGGTGACGTTTTGATTTGCCTGGTAATCTGTTTCGACAAACCCCAGGCCAATACCTAACTTCAAGATCGGTGAATATCCACCTGAGCTGACAGTTCCGATCTCTTTACTTCCTATTAAGATTTTCTGCCCGGAGCGCAGCGGTTTGCGAGACAGGCTTTGGATGCCCACCAATGTTATTTTCAGCCCCTTTTGCAGCTTGTCTTGAAGAGCTTGTCTGCCGAGAAATTCCGGCTTTGAAAACGCGACCACCCACTGAAGTCCCGATTCGAGCGGTGATATTCCTTTTCCGAGCTCATGGCCATGTAGGGGAAGCCCCGCTTCAAGACGTAGGGTGTCACGAGCTCCCAGTCCGGCAGGTGTTGCTCCCGCGTCTAGTAGGCCGTCCCATATCTTGCTGGCAATATGGTTTGGAGCATAGATCTCAATCCCGTTCTCACCGGTATAGCCAGTCCCAGCTATTTTCAGCTCTGTATCCTGCCATAGCAGGTTCCGTACCTCAAAATGAGCAACCCCGGTTCCTTCTGGAATTACTTGGACCAGGACGTCTTTGTAGGCTGGACCTTGTAGCGCAATGATTGATCTGGTCGGGGTGACGTCGGTTCCCGGAATCCACCTGAGCACTCTGGAAGTATTCGAAGCATTAGGCATTACATCAAAACCTTCTGGGTCAGTCCACCAGACGATAATATCGTCGAGTACCGAACCGTCAGCTGGATCCAACAGGTGGGTATATTGAGCCCTTCCGGTTGAGATCTTGTTCAGATCATTTGTAAGGGTCTGTTGTAATTGAGTGAAAGAGTCGGGTCCTTCAACTCTGACCGTACCGAGATGGGAAACGTCAAATATGCCAGCTCCCTCCCGGGTTGCCATATGTTCCCTGATTGTGCCGCCCGGATAGGAAAGTGGCATCTCCCATCCTCCAAATTCAGTCATTTTCGCCCCAAGTTTCAGGTGGCTGTCGTAAAGGGCTGTTCGTCGTAAAGTCACCTAAATAACTTACTTCGGACTTAGGAGGTTTGTTGCATTAAATCCTTCAACCTTGGGCGTGTTTAAATTCTCGTACAGATCCGGGGACGCATAGGTTTGCTGGTAGGTGGATTAGGAATTAAGGTTATACATCCGGATGTAAGCTTCATCTACAGGTTTAGAGTTCCGGTCGTGAATCCCCGGGGAATCTGCAGATTGGCGCTCTGGCTTAACTCAGGCGGACTTGGTGGCGATTAGATGGCTAATTTTTGCTGCCCCGGCAGAGGCCGTCGTTGTTGCTCATTTTGATCAGAAGATTCGTCTGATCGATCAAGTTCAATTACCGCTGCGTTGAGTTGATTTACAATCTCTTGAATTGAGAGCACAATTGACATTATCAACTGCCCACCTCTCATCAGGTCAACAAATTCTTCCCCATTGCGAAGAAGTATGGTTCCCTGGCCGACGACCAACAGATCCGCATTTGAAAGATCTTCTTTGAGATTGCTTCTAAGGTACTCCACTGCCCTTCTTGCAGCTTGGAGCGAAATCCCTCCAGCAAGTAATTGCTTAATGACTTTTAGCTCAAGAATGTCCCTGTAGGAGTATGAACGTTGCGAACCTGAGCCATGAGCATCTGCCACAGATGGTCTGACCAGACCCGTCCGTGCCCAATAGTCAAGCTGACGGTAAGTTATTCCTGCTAATTTGCAGGCTTGCAGACCTCTGAAGCCTAACGGCTTGTCCATCTCAATCTCCTACAAGAGTGTAGTTACATTTTGGTAGTGATAAAGTATGACAGAAAAAGTCGTTCAAATGTTAGTTGTTTTAAAGATTTCCCAGATAAATTTACAAATATTTAGCCAGAAAAGTCTTCAGGACGCAAATTGTCCAAAAATTGTTTGAACTCCCCCACTAACTCATCGGGGTTTTCGTCGGCAAACGTGTCTTCTCTGTCAGCATCGAGCACTTCTACCGATATGCCTTCATTGTTCAAGAGATCTTCAGCAACGAAAATGGGGACTGGCATTCTGATCGCTACCGCTATGGCATCGGAAGGCCGTGAGGACACCTTGAATGTCCTTTCTCCTCTGTTTATAGTCAACTCGGCATAGTAAGTCGAATCTTGAAGCTCTGTGATAATAACGTTTATCAGCTTGCATTCCAACGACTCAATGAGGTTTTTAATCAGATCGTGTGTTAATGGCCTCGGCGCCTGGATGCCTTGAATCGCCATAGCAATCGATGTGGCTTCCGGGGCTCCGATGAAAATTGGTAAAGTTCTTCTGGGAGAGGCGATCTCTTGGAGAAGCAAGACGGGGGTATTTGAGCGCAAGTCAACTCTAACAGCATTAAGCTCAACTTCAATCATGTTAAAGTTCACCTCCCCAGCGCAGAGCTGGCTATATGACAGCTAGAGCCGCTACTGCAAATCTGGCTATATTGAGCTAATTCAACAATTAATATTAAAACTAATCTAGATTTGCAATAAAGATATCCATTTCGGCGGTTTAGCTATGAATTTAGGATTTTATCGATTGCTCGTTCTAACAATTGGGTTCGAAACCGGGCTCCTATTTCTCCTAACTGAGTAAGTGCCGCTTCAGCTTTGGCTCTTGATTTGTTGCTTTTGTTGGCGAGGATTGGAAGTACTACTTGTTCGAGAAAGGATGCCTCTCTATCGGCCGACACTTTATACATCTTAAGGTGTCTCGCTTCCAGGCCATAGCGAGCAAATTCTCTTGCCAGAATGGCTAGGTCAAGATCTGCTGAACTATAGATATGCTGCCCACGGACTGATGTCGGGCATAGCAAGCCGAACGTGGTCAGATCGTTTAACTGAACCATGGTTAGATCTGCCAGTTCCGCTATCTCCCGGGGGGTAAATGAATTTTTTGGGAATGGGGTGTCATCTTCTGTGTCCGCCTGGGAATCTGAATCTAATAATTCATCCGCATGGTTATGTCCAAGTCTGTATTCGTCCAACTTCTCAGCTAATGATGACGCTGTCGGAAGAGCAAACAGGCGGGGTCTCCTTGGCGAGGGGGGTTGTACCGCAGCGTTAGTGGCAATTGGTGAATGTCTTTCGGCTTTAGCTGAAGGAGATTTTGTCTTAGCGGGTGCAGTTTCCTTATTTTGGGGAATTGTGTCGTTCAGCTTGGAACCCGCTGGCGAGCTTGACTTAAGATAAGAGTCCTTTGAGTGCTGAGAGTGGATTGGATTATGTGAATGAATGGAGGCGCCCGCGTGTTGAGACATTAAACCTTCATCGTCAACTTGAGGTTTAACCTTTGACCTATGGCCCGGCCCAGCTACTTGGATTGGGTCTCCAAAGATGTCTCTCTCGAATTTAGAGTTCTTTACCTTAGGACCGGCAGGAAATCGACCCTTATTTGGGTCCAAAACAAATACTCCGGGTTCCTTTTCGGTGATCCGATCTTTTATTACCTTGAGGGGAAGAAACTGTTCCCGCTGCTGTCTCAGTACAAAGCTGAGGCGTTCAATGTCGTGATTGTAAAATTTTCTGTAACCATTGGTAGTTCGTTCGGGTGCTATGAGACCTTGGGTTTCTAGGAACCGAATTTTGGATATGGTTATTTCCGGAAATTCGCGCTTTAGCAGTTCCAGAGTCTCACCTATTGATCGATACTCTTTATCGTCCACTGGCGGAATTCTCCCGTGTTGGTCTGACGAAAATCAATTTGTATTTACCAATCTGCACTTCATCCCCGGTAGAGAGGGAAGCCTGATCTATCCTCTCTTTATTCACATAGGTGCCATTTAGGGATCCCGAATCCACAATCCTGCAGCTCTCATCGTCGACAATAAATTCCGCATGCCGCCTCGACACGGTAACGTCATCTAAGAATATGTCTGACTCGGGGTGCCTACCCACTTTGGTTACTTCCTTTTCCAGTACAAAGTAGGTTCCTGAGCTTGGACCGCCCCTGACAACAAGAGAAATCTTGTCTGGTGGAGCGATGGCAATCGCGTGTTCTATGAACTCCACAGTGCTGTCCGAGGAGGCCTCGACAGAAGTGAGGGTGCCGGTGTCGTCACTGTCATTTAGTGGTCGTCCACAAGAAGAGCAGAAATTCGCACCACGAGTATTTATGTGTCCGCAGTTACTGCATTGCACTTAGTCAACTCCACTTCAGTTACCGAGAAAATACGCCAAGCATTGCAAGAATACTTTTCCTTGATTCAAAGTTCCACTAATTTCTCGATTACTTGGTAAAAATTAACAATACTTAGCATTTAGCGAATAATCATTCTACTTTTTAGCGTTCATCTGGTCAATTTTGCCATAAGGGAACGATGAATCTATGAATGTTTGCTGGGATGACTGCCTCTCACCGCATGTTTGAATCAGTGAAAAAATATGGGCCTTAGCCTGGATTATTTATCAGTTGCTGGTATTTGTCATAAGTCAGAAGAGTCTCAAGCTCTGAGGGATCTGACATCTCTATTTCAGCTATCCATCCTTCGCCATAGGGGGAGGAATTTACAAGCTCAGGTTTGTTCGCAAGAGAATCATTTACTCTCACAACCCGTCCTGAAACTGGTGCGTATATATCTGAAACCGATTTAGTCGATTCCACCTCGCTAAGGGTGCTGTTGGCACTTACGACGTCATCGGTGGTGGGAAGTTGCACAAAGACCACGTCCCCGAGGGCGTCCTGGGCGTAATCAGTAATACCGATTACGACCCTGTTCTCGATAACGCGGACCCATTCGTGGTCGGATGTAAAAAGGAGGTTATCTGTTTCTGACATAGATAAAACGTTACTACTTTTACAGCGTGGCAATGCTAAAGAAAGCCGAGAATATAAAGAGATTTTCCATCTCAAGCGAGCTGTGAAGCAGATAACAATGCCGGCTTATGATGTACGGCTCTAGGGAGCATTCAATAAGCGCAACCTTCTCAGATAGTCTGCCAGGGCAATAAATAGTATCGTGACTCCTGGAATCATGAAAACGTAGCCCAGATGGTAAAAGATTGCATGACTTGATGTAGTTGATCCTCCTAATACAAAAAAAGGGAAGGCAAACATCATCAGAAGGGTTCCAGCTTTCCCATAAATAGCTACGTCAAGTCGTGTTTTAAATTTGAGCGCAGCGATCCCGACCACTAAAGAAACGGTAAGTTCTCTGATGAAAATTACCACTATCAGCCATAGAGGTATCAGGCTGAGATGTATTGCTACCACGGCAGCGGCAATAAGGAGTAGTCTGTCGGCGGAAGGATCGATGACCTTCCCAATCACTGAAACCTGGTTGAGCCGTCTAGCCAGGAAACCGTCAATCCAGTCTGTAGCTCCAATGAAAGCCAATAGGAATGCGCTGGCAACGAGTCTATCCCTACTCCAGCCCAGATAAACGAACAGCGGTATCAGCAATATGCGCGCCAGAGTAATTGCATTGGGAATTGTAAGTAAGCGACTATTGCTATCCAGTTTCAACGGCTCTCCAGTTTGAGTCCTCCCCTCCCCCTTTGACGGAAGGTTTATCGGACCGCTCGCTCAGTTTCAATAGGCCGATCATCCAAAAAGAGTAATCCTAGCGATAAGTAGGCATTCCAGATGATGGGCTGAGGCTGCAAAATCTTATCTAATCCACATCAGCTTAGATAAGTTATAAGTTAGAAGATGTAGCTGTCGAGGTCCTCCGCCAGACTTATTCTCCCTTTGAAGTACTTTGAGACGATAACTCTGACCTCATCTCTATCTTGTGGATAAGCGATGTGGGTAATCACCAAGTGTTTAACCCTGCTCCGCTGGGCTATCTCTCCTGCCGCCCGGGCATCTAGATGAAGTCCAGCCGGATGGTTACTACCCTTTTTACTCCAAGTTGATTCACAAAGAAAGAGATCGACCTCGTTGCTGGCGAGTGCAAGGTTGATACTCTCATCGCCGTCAGCACTATAACAAAAGGTACTTTTCCCATCAGATACGCGGCTAATGTAGGTTTCCGGAGGATGATTTGATTGGCTAAAGGCAATTGAGAGGTTGTCTATTTTGCCAAATCCACCCTCAGTAATTATTGTTTCTGAGAAAATGCTTCTCATATCTTCATCTATGCCAATCAAATGATGAAACTTATCGAAGAATTCGCTGGATCCGTATAGGGGAACTGGGTGAGGTGGAGTGTGGGCGAATTTGAAGTAGTGATATAGCCCGATCATGTCGGCGTAGTGATCGAGGTGAGCGTGGCTAATGATGACTCCCGACAGCAGCTTCGGATCAATTACCTTCAAAAGGTTGGAAAGTGCTCCATTGCCCAGATCCAAGAGGACCTGTGTATCGTGCGAACTCAACAAATAGCCAGAACAGACTCTGCCCGGCCCTGGGTAAGATCCGGCACTTGCAAGAATATTGAGCTTCATAATGTTCCACCATATTTGTAAGGAAACAGATCACGGCAGATGATTTTATGGAGCGAAGGCATTATTAGATTAGCGGTGCGGGGTCCCGGGTTTGCGGCGCTTATTTGTTGCTTGCATTGTTGCCTTTCATCAGCTTTGAGGGCAAATTGATATTGATATTTGCGGCATTGGACTTGTAGTCTTTAAAGTACGAAAGTCATGAAAGTTTTAATGCCTCAAATTTACTTCTCATAGAGGGGGTTTGGTGATATGGTACTGTACGCCTTGCTTCCATTTCTAATTTCTATGGGTCTGGTAGCATTTCTTGCCCTGGGGTGGAGGCGTGAGCATAAGCGTCTCGAAGAGGTAAAGGCCAGGCGAGCTAGAGTTCATAGCGCAGAGCGGGCTGTGCTGGCTGCAAACTATTTTCATGGATTTGTCGCGGTCAAATTAATAGGAGCACTTCCAGATGGGGATACCTTGCTTGTTGGCTACAGAAGGAATATTCACGATATATCGGGGCTTTTCCCAGGAGAGAGAATAAGCGATAATCAATCGGTTGATGGAACTTTCGTTGCTTGGCCGTCCCAGTCAGATGGCCCTTCAATTGAGGTTGTCAACCGCTGGTGTCTGGAAGGAACCACGGTCAAGATACGAGTTAGCGATGGCGGAGGGAGCCTAATAATGTTGGAACCCGAAACTAATATAAAGGTATCAGTAGGGCTTATTCCAACCAATATTTAGCGTTGAATACAGTTCAGTTTTCACTTATAGCGTAAGTGAGATTTGCTCCTCTCGACTGAAGATCTTCGAATGCCTCAAGAACTTTTGCATGCGATGAGCCAGAGCTCAAATCGATAAATACTGTGGTTGGAAAGCCAAATTCCAAAGCATCAATGGCGGTGTTGTAAAGATTCGCTTCACCATTCAAGCCGCAAATATCAAGTACCTCGATCTCGCGGCGTTCTAAAAGATCAAGAAGGCTTTCTCCCAGTTGAGTGGTTCCGTCGAAAGCCGACATCCCTGCTGAATTGATCCCTTTAGTGATCACATGGTCAAATAAGGAACTATTCAGGTTGGGATGGAATTTTTCACCTTCAGATGATTCCAGACAGTGTTTTGGCCAGCTATAGAGAAAGTCCGGAGACGACGAGAAGTGTCCCTTTGGGGATTTATGTGAATCCTTCGATGCTAAAAGAAGTTCATATTTGTTGTAGTTGGTTTGGGCAAAGATTGAGATCAGGGACGCTAACTGGGAACCTAACAGTGATGGTACGGCGCCATGTTCGCAAAAGTCGTTCTGGACGTCTACGACCAGAAGTGCTCTCTTTGTATATTCCAATCTGGACTCCTGAATTTAGCTGACCCCTGGGAGTCGTCTACGGGCTAATCCAGGAATAAGGATAGTTCTTGCTATCATATACTTATGTCTTTCGCTGCCGGTTATATCGTTGCTTTTGGTGGCGGTGTTATATCTTTCCTGTCTCCCTGCGTTCTCCCATTGGTCCCAGCATATTTATCGGTAGTGACGGGGGTCGACGTAGCCGAGCTCAGAGGTGATCGAAGTCTTTCCAATGTCAGTTCCTCAAGGGTTTTAAGAACTACTCTTCTATTCATACTGGGCTTTTCAACCATTTTTGTCTTGTTGGGCCTAAGTGCAACCACCATCGGAAAAGTTCTTTATGCAGACCACGTATTGCTGACAAGGATTTCAGGAGTAATACTGGTGTTTATGGGCCTTTTTCTGCTGGGGTCCCAATATTTGAAGATGCCTTGGCTTTACAGTGAGAAGAGATTTCACCCAAGATTGGCTACCCTTGGTCCTTACGCAGCTCCTGTCGCAGGAATGGCATTTGCCTTTGGTTGGACGCCCTGTATTGGCCCCATTCTCTCCTCGGTGCTGTCGATAGCCGCGTCTCAAGGGAAAGCGGTTCAGGGCGCATTATTGCTGGCATTTTATTCGCTTGGCCTTGGGGTACCTTTTATCGTCACAGGTCTTGGTTTTAAAAAGCTGGAGTCAAGTTTCAACTGGGTGAAGCGCCACTTCTCGGCACTCACTATTATCTCGTCAGCCGCACTGATACTGTTTGGAGTGCTGCTTGCGTTTAATCGCTTTGTATTACTTACTCAGCAGCTTTCGGATATTATGACTGTTCTGCATCTGCAAAAGTTGATAACACTAGGCTGAGTTGAGTTTTGGATATTTCCATTATTTGAGGGAACCTGACTGATAGTTCTTGGCGAAGATTTACATCGGTGGGGATTCATTTAATTGGGCATGGTTTTTGGACTTGTTGAAGTACAATGCACAGATCAACCTAGATGTGAGGTAACCGTGTCAGATCGAACTTCACTTTTTATTTCATGTTTTAATGATTTCTTCTATCCTCAAACCATAGAAGCTGCTACCAGGGTGTTGCGACATTTGGATGTGGAAGTCAGTATTGTAGAGGGGCAGACTTGTTGCGGACAGATCCATTACAATACCGGATACGCAGATATGGCAGTTCCTTTGGTGAGAGCTTTTATAGACCGCTTCAAAGATTTTGACGCGATTGTATCAATTTCAGGTTCTTGCACTGCTATGGTTCGAGAGCAATATCGAAGACTTGCGCTCAGAACCCATGATCAGAAACTTATTAATGCCGCGGAGGAACTGTCAAAGAGAATTTTTGAATTCACAGATTACATCACCAAAGTACTTGGAATTGAGAGTACGGGCTCTTATTTTCCTCATCGAGTAACCTATCATCCCACCTGTCATAGTCTACGGTCTTTGAATATCTATCAATCTGCTGTGAATCTGTTGAAAAATGTAGAGGGTCTTGAACTTGTCGAGCTTCCAAACGCAGAGCAATGTTGTGGATTTGGCGGCACTTTTTCAGTTAAGAATGAACCGGTGTCATCGGCAATGCTATTTGACAAGATGGCAAATATTGAGAAAACCGGAGCAGAAATTCTAGTTGCACTTGATAACTCTTGCCTAATGCATATCGGGGGTGGACTAAAGAAAATAAATTCTGGTATTTCGGTGATGCACATTGCTGAAATATTGGCATCTGGACTGGATGGAGGTAGCAGCTAACCATGGAGGGACAGGCAAAGGGTTTCCAAGGCTCATCGCGGCAGTTTTTGGCTAATTCACAGTTGAGAAGCAACCTTCGTCACGCCACATCAACAATCAGAAACAAGCGTTATCAGGTAACCGGCGAAGTGGACGACTGGGAGTATTTGCGTGAGAGGGGCCGGGAAATAAAGGACTATTCCCTTGCCCATCTGGATCAGTTATTATCGCAGCTCGAGGATTCCATAAGCAATAAGGGCGGTAAGGTTCATTTCGCAGTAAATGCCAAACAGGCGAATGAGATTATCTACTCAATTGTCCAGACTCATCAGGTTAAAGAATTGGTTAAGGTGAAATCTTTGACAACTGATGAAATCGAGCTGAATCGTTTCTTAGAGGATAAAGGGATTCATCCACTGGAGACAGATTTGGCGGAGTTGATAGTACAGCTAGCAAACGATAAACCTTCTCACATACTAGTTCCGGCAATTCATAAAAATCGTTCCGAGATACGGGAGCTGTTTGAGAAAACCATTGCCTCGGGAAGGCATTTAGGGCAAACGCCTGCAGAAATAGCCGAGGCTTCAAGGTTGTACCTCAGGGAGAAATTTCTAAGTGCCAAAGTCGCAATTTCAGGAGTCAACTTTGCAGTTGCGGAAACTGGGACCATATGTGTAGTGGAGTCCGAGGGCAATGGCCGGATGTGTATAACGCTACCGGAAGTTCTAATAAGTGTGATGGGGATAGAAAAAGTTATTCCGACTATGGAGGACCTTGGAGTGATGTTGGAGCTTCTCCCTCGGTCCTCTACCGGGGAGCGCATGAATCCATATACTTCAATGTGGAGTGGGCTGTATCCAGACAACGATGGACCCAAAGAGTTCCATTTAGTAGTACTCGACAACGGCAGGACCAAAGTTTTACGTGATCCCTCCAGTAGGGCGACATTACGATGCATCCGTTGTTCGGCCTGTTTGAATGTGTGTCCCGTTTACGAAAGAGTTGGGGGTCATGCCTATGATTCCGTCTATCCCGGTCCAATCGGAGCAATTTTGTCTCCTCAGCTATTTGGACCGTCGAGATCCGGAACTTTGCCCTGGGCTTCCACGCTGTGTGGCGCCTGCTATGAGGTGTGTCCAGTAAAAATTGATATACCATCGATTCTCGTTCACCAAAGAGAGCAAATGATAAATAAGGCTGTGGCACCCAGAGGGGAACAGGTTTTATTTCGTGTCATGGCAGTTGTGCTGTCGTCTCCAATCTTGTACGGAGTTTCAAAATCTATTATCCGGTCTATGGCAAGGTATCCGCGAATCGTTAAAGCCCTTGCCCCGATGGTTCCGATGGCTTCGCAATGGGTTACCACCCGTGAAGTTCCAGATATTCCTTCAAGAAACTGGGGTGACGATTTGGGAAGGCACGGTGAAGAGCATGGTTAGTTCAAAAGCAGTGCGCAGGCAGGTCCTGGCGGCAATAAAGTCAGCTGTTCAGAGTCAACCCAAATCGAACATCGATTTCGTAAAATCGGAGGATTTTGGAACTAAAAAAGTCGCGTCAACTAAAAAATATCAGGCTCAAGAACTGGTCGCCCAGTTTGTTTCAGTGGTCGAAGATTATAAAGCAGTAACCGAAATCATACGCTCTGATCAGATTTCGCCTAAGTTGAGCGAGATTATTTCAGGTTGCCCGATACGCAGACTGGTTGTGCCTTCAGGTATTAATCCAGCCTGGATGACGGACTTGGGAGGGATCGAAGTTATAAAGGATGACGGACTGATGTCTGTTGAACAGCTGGCACAGTTCGATGGAGCGATTACCGGGTCAAGCTATTCGCTAGCTTCGAGTGGGACCATTGTACTAACATCTGCGCCTTCTGAGGGACGGCGGGCCCTTAGTTTGCTTCCTGACTATCATTTTTGCGTGGTTGATGCAGAAAATATTCTTGCACGGGCTATGGACCTGTTCGCCCTCTTTAAGTCGGATACTCCGCTTACGCTTATATCTGGTCCTTCGGCTACATCAGATATAGAGCTAAGCAGAGTCGAAGGAGTACACGGCCCGAGAAATCTTTTCGTTTTGGTAGTGTGGGACGGTTAATGCGCCAACTGGGCTTGTTAGCCGTCCCGGAACCAGAACTAAAGCTACTGCTGATTATTTATTTCGCAACACTGTCCAGCAGCTTCATCTGCTCCTGGCTAAGTTCGATATCTGCAGCTTCAACATTCTCTTTTAGATGCGCAATTGATTTTGTGCCTGGGATGGGAAGCATTACAGGCGATTTATGCAAAAGCCATGCTATCGCTACTTGGGCTGGTGTTGCTCCCAGGTCGGAAGCAATTTTACCCAAGATTCCTTCACCGCTGGCTAACTGGCCGGTCTGAATTGGGAACCAGGGAATAAATCCGATCTGATTCTCTTGACAATAATTTAACACTTCCTCGGATTGACGGTTGCCTAAATTGTAAAGGTTCTGTACCGTATCTATCTTGGCCACCTGCGAGGCTTTTTTGATCTCATCGACACTAACCTCAGACAGACCGATGTGAGCTATCTTTCCTTGCTGCTGAAGTTCCTTAAACGTACCAACCTGGTCTTCGAGGGGAACCAGAGGGTCAATTCGGTGCAACTGGAATAGTTGAATTTGTTCAACGCCTAGCTTCCTAAGACTCATCTCACATTGCTGCCTGATGTATTCGGGCCGGGCAAGAGGATGCCACTCCCCTGGTCCAGTTCGCAGGAGGCCTGTTTTGGTTGCGATAGTCAATTGTTCAGGATATGGCCACAGCGCATCATGGATGAGCTCGTCTGCGACGTCGGGGCCATATGAGTCAGCAGTATCTATAAAATCTATGCCCAGCTCCAACGCAGCTCGAAGCACAGCCTTGGCGTTGTCAGGGTCAGGTGATGGACCCCAAACCCCTGGGCCAGGCAATTGCATTGCTCCATACCCAATTCTTGAAACTCTCAATTTATTTCCGATATTGAAGCTGCCACCTAATTTTGTCATCGTATCGTCCTCGCTTTTTATTTGTCATTTCAATTAATGCTAACTGCTGTTGGAGATTAATAACCCAAGTAATTGGCCTAGTGATTAGCTGTATTTTTTCTGTGAATGTAAAGTATTGGTAGGTTTAATCGTCGGAAAGTTTGGGTCGGTGTCTGTTGAGGATATCAAGGCTGACTTAACTAACTCAGAAAGGGATCAATGAAAGCCACAATTCTTGGGATCATGGCCGGAGGAGCATTGTTGACTGCGTGCGGAAGTGCTGCAAATCCGAATAATTCTACTTTTCCAACCACCGCCCCAACTAGTCATGTGCAGTCTTCCCTTTCTTCAGTTTCTTCTAAGTATGGGAGAATACTGGCGTCTTCAAGCGGATATGTATATTACATGTTTCAGATAGACGCTCCGGGGAAATCGGCTTGTTATTCCTCTTGTGCAGCAGTATGGCCGCCGGTTACGGCTGTCAATTCCAATATTCCAATATCTGGAGGAGTCCACAAGTCCCTTGTGTCAGTATTTACCCGTACTGGTGGCACCAAGCAGATTGAGTATAATGGCCATCCGCTCTATACCTATGAGGGTGATACTGCGCCAAAGCTCACTAATGGGCAGGGTGTAAATTCTTACGGTGGTTATTGGTATGTTATAAATACAGCCGGTAAGCCGATTGTCACTGCTTACTCTGCTCCGTCCGCCACCTACTCTGCTCCATCTTCCACCTCAGGAGCCTCTTCCGCACCTTAATAAGTACCTAGCGGTAACAGATTTTCTCTTAGTTGAATATATCTGGGTCGCAACACTCAGATATTGATTCTAAGCATAGATGCACAGCTGGTCCCGATGGCAACCCGTGGCACTCTCCGTCTGTCGATAGCTGGCGTGGAAAATAATGATTCGCTAGTATTGGCTCATGCTGAGTTTGATTATCTCAATAGCTATTTCGGGTTTAATCATCGGAGCATTGGGAAGATTGGTAGTCCCGGGACCCAATCCAATGAGCATTTTTTCTACGATATTGATAGGTATTGCCGGGTCAGCAATAGGGGGGATTATAGGCCATTTGATTTTCGGTTATCGATATGCCTACGAAGAGGGTCTTGCGCTGATAGTTGCAATTCTTTGCACAGCTATTTTGGTCACAATTATTCAAAGACCGAAAAGGATTAGATAAATTCAGCCAACACAGTTAGCTACCATGATGGATAACTGTGTTGGCTTTGAGCGAACTAATTTGCTATTGAGTTTTTTGAGAACAACTTTCCGGTTTCGTCGCCCAGCGCGGTTCGAATCCGAAGAGACA
This sequence comes from Actinomycetes bacterium, assembly GCA_021803345.1. Classification (GTDB taxonomy): domain Bacteria; phylum Actinomycetota; class Acidimicrobiia; order Acidimicrobiales; family Acidimicrobiaceae; genus SCQM01. Next base: position 20,580 of record JAJZLS010000015.1, on the reverse strand, counting down.
TTTCAATCCTTTTCTCGCTGTCTGTTCCAACAGAATTGCCTACACCTAGGTAACGTTCAATGACTTCGGGGTTTTTGAGAAGTTCCTGCCCCGTGCCCCTAAGCGTTATTTGCCCCCGCTCAAGCAGAACTGCTTTATCTGCTATGGAAAGTGCAATTTGGCCATTCTGCTCAATTAGCAGAACGCCCACGCCCGCCTTTGAAAGATTAGGTAGTATTTGAAAGATGGTCTGAACAACGATGGGCGCTAAACCTAAGGAAGGTTCATCAAGTAACAAGTACTTTGGCTCTGCCATAAGTCCTCTACCGATCGCCAACATCTGCTGCTGGCCACCCGAGAGTGATCCCGCTAAGTGATTCATCCTTTCCTTTAGAGCTGGAAATATTTCAAGCACCCGCTCCTCTCGCTCGGACGCTACCGACCGGGAGGCCTTATACGCACCTAGGTCGAGGTTTTCCGCAACTGTCATGGTTGCAAACACTTGTCGACCTTCGGGGACATGCGACACCCCATGGCTGACCATTGCTGGCGCACCAGCGTTTGTGAGGTCCGTTCCGTCAACTGTAATCGTTCCGCTTCTAGTCCGAATCAGGGAGGAAATAGTTCGAAGCAGGGTGGATTTACCTGCGCCGTTAGCACCAATCACTGAGACCAGGGTTCCTGGCTCTACTACAAGGTCTAATCCATGTAGCACATCAGGGCCATCATAACCAGACCTGAGACTTTTGAGTTCAAGCATCCGTTAACCGCACTTCCGTACCAAAATAAGCCGATATGACTGTTGGATCTCTCTGAATATCTGCCGGTAATCCGCTTGCTATTACTTGTCCTGTATCCATTACCGTGACTTTGTCTGCAATACCCATTACCAGAGCCATATTGTGATCCACCACCAATATGGTTCGTCCGGCATCTCTGATTGCAAGAAGCATTGATCCAAGTTCCTCAGTCTCAACATCGTTCATACCTGCACCAGGTTCATCGAGCATTAGAACTTTAGAACCTGACATAAGCGCACGAGCGAGATCAAGATGTTTTTGAGCCGCAAGTGGGAGGTTTCCTGCAGGTTCATAGGCCTGTTGCCCAAGTCCAACTGCCACAAGTATGCTCATTGCTCTTTCACGGAGCTCTTTCTCCTCTTTACGTGCTCCGGGAGTTCCAAGTCCACAACTGAGGATCCCGCTACTTGACAATCTCGTCCCGCCCAACAGCACGTTATCGACTACCGTTAGTTGCTCGAATACTCGCGATGTCTGAAATGTTCTGAACAGGCCTAGCTCGGCAGCCCTATATGGGCGTGTCACTGGAAGGACATTTCCCCAAAGCGTTACGGTTCCGCTATCGGGTATATAGAGGTTCGTTATCAGATTGAATAAAGTGGATTTCCCGGCTCCGTTTGGACCGATTAGTGCGCCAATGGTGCCCTCTTCAAGGTCGAAACTTACGTCACGTACAGCCATAACTCCACCGAAACTCTTTGAAATTCCTGAAACACTGAGCGCGATTCGTGGTTGTGATGATTTATCTGTCCCGACTGGTTCGCTTACAATCACGGGACTCGGAGTGGGTGCTTTCTCAATTTCCTGGTCTGACTCAGCGACGTATGCCAGTTCAGCCTGCTCCACCTTATTACTAATGCCTGTTTTTTCACTCAACCAGTTGATCGCCCGCATTGGGACTCCAATCAGGCCATCCGGCAGGTAGCGGAGGAATACAACCAGCAAGAGGCCGTCTATCACTGGTCCGGCATTCTTGAGAGACTGCGAAACATTTGGAAGGAAGGTGATAAGGGTTACTCCAATAAGTGGTCCCAGTCTGCTTACCGTCCCTCCAACCACCAACATAGTAATGATCTGCAGCGATACAGCTGAACCTACCATACCAGGCGAAAGGAAGTGAAAGAATCCTCCGTACAGCGAACCGGCAACAGAGGCCATTACAGCACTCACGATAAAGACGACGATCTTTGTTTTGCGGGTATCAAGACCAATTGCTGAAATTCCTACGTCGTCTTCGTTCATAGCCTTGAGCAATCTTCCACGATGGCTTTTTATAAGGCGTGAACTGAAGTACAGCGAGATCCCTACAAGAACGAAGATAAGATAGAAAAATTTGGTGTCAGTATCAAAGCTGTACCCGAATAGCGAGAAGGATGGAATACCGGTAATTCCTGACGGCCCTCCTGTTGATCCCATGCCAGTGACTACCGCCGGTATGAAAATTCCAAACGCCAATGTAACAACTGCCAGATACATTCCTCGCACTCTTGATCCGGCCAGTCCCAAAATGACCGCGGCAACCAGCGAAAGCGCCACCCCGGCCAATAGTCCCCATATCGGAGCGACGTGGTGATTTACAGTCAGCAGCGCAGAGGTATATCCACCGACCGCCATAAAGCCCGCTTGACCCAGGCTGACTTGACCCGACACTCCAGTCAGAAGTTCCAGGCCCACAATAGTAAGTGCAAATATCCCAACTATGTCGATTGTGTGAAGAGTCCCTGAGGCAGCATACATTTTGGGAAGTGCAATTGCCAGGAATATCGCAAGTACAGTCCAGCCGATTTTTGTCCAGCTTGAAGGTACTTTTAGTTTTAGTTCAGGACGTCCTGACCGTTTCTCCGCGGTATCGGTTCTCCGTCCTTTTCGACGGGAGAGTATCCCCTCGGGTCGGACCACCAGTAGCAGGATCAGGATTCCCAGAGCGATAGCTGAGCCAAATACCGACGACACGTATCCTGTTATCAGTGCTGTCAGGATTCCAAATACCAGTCCACCAGCGACTGCGCCAAAAACTGATCCAAGCCCACCAATTGTCACTGCGATCAACCCATCGTTGGTAAAGCTGGCCATTGATGAGAAGTCAAGAGAGGTGGTTGGCGCAATTACTGCTCCAGCTACTACACCCAAAGCTGTGGCCAGGGCGAAGGCAAGTATGACTACTCGAGCAACGGAGATACCCATCAGCTTGGTCGCAGTTTCGTTCTCAGAGGCCGCTCGCAATGAAGAGCCAAAACGAGTCTTATAAAGTAGCCAATATAAGGCCAATACCGCCACGGCAGCGGTGCCAATCACCCAGAAGTCCTGACTGGTAATGTCAGCTCCAAATAAAGTTATCGGCTTAGAACTGGTAAAGGAGGGCAATGTATAAGGATTGCTACCCCAGATCAGATACGCGATACCTTGAAAGGCAGTTAGAAGACCTCCCATCATCATCAAAAGGCTGCTATGTGAAATCCTCTCCATAGCAGGTCTTATAAGTGCCCATGTCAGTATCGACATAATAGCCACAAGCAGTACAAGGGCAACAATGAAGGCTACAGCCAAACTCAAGTGAGCATGCTGGGTAAGGCTGAACATAATTAAGGCCCCAGCTGTCACGAATACACCTTGGGCCAGGTTCAAAACTCTTGTGACACTAAAAACCAGGCTGAATCCTACGGCTAGAAGTGCATAGACGCACCCTGTTACAATTCCACCGAAAATAATATTTAGCGCTTCAGTCACGCTTTCATCCCCAAATCACTCCATTTGCGGGGTTTGTCAGCAATTACCCCATCGATTTCCACCATTGCAATTAATGAGTTTCAAAGCTCGTTTTTGGATTGCGAACTCTACAAGCGGGCGTAAGACCGCCTTAGGAACTGGTATTTCCAGCAACAAGAACTTTCAAACAAAATTGTGAGGTTATCCCAACCTTACTTATGTAAATATTGCACTCAGCCCATCTATAACGAGATTACCTTTTACGTGAGCGAACTTGAATTCACCAAGCCTGATTCCTTTGCACAAATGGCGCCAAACAATCTGATCGGTTCCTCTCCTTGGTATACGGTGTAATTAATTATTGTATTTTTCAATCGTTTATAAAAAAGATTGTGCTAATACTAATAACCCTCACCCAATTGTCACTTTCTGGTAACTAGTGAGCATGCCCTATTTTTTTGGTCTAAATACTCCCCCTCAACAATTTTCTATCGATTGGATTAGCCTGTTACTATAAGCGTTTCATTATCGTACGCATTGACATTGTATCTACTTTGCAGAAATGTATTCCGTCACTTGGTACTAATAATCGAGAAAATTGTCACAAAACAGGTCTCCTAGCTTGTCAATTTCGTGAAGAAACTCACTTTGGATGAGATAATGACTAAATTGTGGCTAAGTGTGGTTGAATATGTGCTTTAGGTCACAAAACGCTTTCAAATACGGCGGCTATTCCCTGCCCGCCGCCGATGCACATTGTCTCGAGACCATATCTGGAATTTCTGCGTACCATCTCATTGAGCATTGTTGCCAGGATCCTGCCTCCTGTGGCTCCGATTGGGTGACCCAGGGAAATTCCTGAACCGTTTACGTTGGTTCGCTCAAGGTCGCTCTCGGAAAAGTTCCATTCTTTCTGGACTGCTAAAACCTGTGCGGCAAATGCTTCGTTTATCTCGATTAGATCCATGTCTTTCAGCTCTAAACCCGCAAGTTTGAGTGCTTTGGCAGTGGCAGGAACCGGTCCTATTCCCATTCTTGCCGGTTCGACGCCGGACACTCCCCATGAAACAAGCCTTGCGATTGGGTTTAGTCCGAGTTTCTCGGCTCTTTCGGGTGTGGTAACGATGCAGGCTGCCGCCGCGTCGTTCTGGCCACTGGAATTTCCAGCTGTCACAGTTGCCTCAGGATCTATCTGTCCTCGTATTGGCCGAAGTTTGGCAAGTTGTTCGACTGAGGTGTCAGCTCTCGGATGCTCATCAACCTCAACAAGGATAGGCTCACCTTTAGACTGTTCTACAGGTATTGGAACAATTTCATTTGCGAATTTTCCGTCTTTCTGAGCCGCAACCGCTCTCATGTGCGAATGATAGGCCAGTTCATCCTGCGCCTGTCTAGAGATGGAATATTCACGCCGCAGATTTTCTGCAGTTTCAATCATCCCACCGGGGACTGGATAATTTTTCCCGCCAGCTGCGATCCGTGACCTAGCAAGACGGTCATGGAGTGACAACGACTCACCTTTGATCCCTTTTCGCAATCCCAGCGCATAATGCTCAGCCTGGGACATCGAATCTGCACCTCCGGCAATTACAAGTTCCGCAGCTCCGGTTTGTACCTCCATCGCCGCGATGATGACTGCTTGAAGTCCCGAACCACAACGTCGATCCAGCTGGAATCCCGGAACTCCTATTCCCAGGCCAGCGTTTAAAGCCGCCACTCTTCCGAGGGCTGGAGCCTCACCATTGGGATAACCTTGTCCAAAGACAATATCGTCGATATCACTAGCACTGATTTTCGTTCTCTGCACGAGTCCAGCAATGACTGCTGCAGACAGGTCTTCGACGCTAACCGAGCTTAATATTCCCCCAAATCTTCCTACCGGGGTTCGCAGTGGCATGCATATAACAGCGTCTCTCATTGTGGTTCCTCACATTTCTAGGATGCTTAGAGGCTCTCGTATCAGAGAGATATCTTACTTGTGGATTTTTGACTTGGCGAATTCGATTTCGATCCTGAATGTCGATTTGACAATTTGATGCTCTTTGAGGTGCGAACTGGAAGTTTGCACCCTTGGGCAAAAGAAGGCCCAAGATTGACAATTTTATTGCCAGGAATTATCTTAAGGGTCGTCCCAAGTTTATAAGATCTGTTGAGCTTCGTGTTGCGGAATAATTATCTGTACAGTAGAGCACTTAGCATAAATTTTATAAATTGAAACAATGATGTCATAAGGTGGGTGAATGGCAGAGATCGTATCACTGCAGGAGGGTATCAGAACCCTTTTAAATAATGGCGACACGGTAGCTCTGGAGGGGTTCACGCACCTGATCCCAATGGCTGCCGGACATGAAATAATTAGGCAGGGTTTTAAGAATCTAACCGTCGTCAGACTAACCCCTGATTTGATTTGCGACCAGCTGATAGGTATGGGATGCGTATCTAAGCTGGTTTTTTCCTGGGGCGGCAATCCCGGAGTCGGTTCTTTGCACAGATTTCGAGACGCTATCGAAAATGGTTGGCCATCTAAGCTTGAAATCGATGAGCATTCTCACGCCGGGCTCACAAACAGGTTCGTAGCTGGAGCTTCCGGTCTTCCATTTGCGGTAATGCGAGGTTATAAGGGAACCGGGCTTGAGAAATACTCCCCTACTGTGGCTCCGATAACCTGTCCTTTCACCGGAGAGGAATTAGTTGCCGTAGCTGCCGTCAATCCGGATCTATCGGTTATACATGCTCAGAGGGCCGATCGCAAGGGCAACGTACAGCTTTGGGGAATCACCGGTATTCAAAAAGAGGCGGTTCTCTCAGGTAAGAAGTCTTTAGTAACGGTTGAGGAAATTGTTGACGAATTAAAACCGCATCCTGGAGACGTTGTTCTTCCCAGCTGGTTGGTAACCGCGGTAGCTGAAGTTCCTGGTGGCTCGAAGCCCTCCTACGCTGCCGGCTACTACCAACGGGATAACGATTTTTATATTGCATGGGATGAAATCAGCAGAGACAAAGATAGATTCCTGGCCTGGATTGAGCAAAATGTGTTAAAGGGCGATGGGTAAGCATGGATAATTGCAGCACAGTAGAAGCTAAAGGATTCCAATGGTAGAACAATTGCAATACACCAGCGACGAGATGATGTCGATCGCGGCAGCCCGGCAGCTCAAAGATGGTCAAGTTTGTTTTATTGGTATTGGGTTGCCGTCCAAAGCAGCCAACCTGGCCCGAAGGCTTCATGCCCCAAACCTGACAATGATATATGAAAGTGGCACTCTTGGGGCAAAGCCGACAGTGCTTCCACTTTCGATTGGTGATGGCGAATTAGCCGAAACGGCAGACGCAGTGGTTTCGGTGCCGGAGATTTTCAATTATCTATTGCAGCCGGGAAGAATCGATGTCGGATTTTTGGGTGCGGCTCAAATTGATAAATTCGCGAACCTGAATTCCACTGTGATAGGAGACTACAAAACTCCAAAAGTGCGGCTGCCGGGTGCGGGAGGTGCGCCAGAAATAGCTGGCGCTTGTAAGGACGTGATAATAATGTTGCGCCAGTCCACCAAATCATTTGTCGACCAGATTCCATTTATCACATCGGTTGGGTACGGTAGCGGAGCACAAGATCGGGCTAAGCTGGGTTTGAGGGGTGGGGGTCCGAGCATAGTGATAACTGATCTTGGTATTTTGGAGCCCGATCCTTTCACGAAGGAGCTAGTGCTGACTCAAGTGCATCCAAATGTTGAAATTGCTACAGTTGTAAAAAATAAGACTGGCTGGGACCTTAGAGTTGCAGAGGAAATAAAAGTTACTGAACCTCCCAGTAAAGAGGAACTGGAAGCAATTAGATCGCTGAAGTCAGCTGGGAAATAGGTAGATAATTGTTTGAAAAGGAGACTGAAATGGGTAGCATCCTTGGACAGCCCCTGGAGAGTGTTGATCCCCCGTATCACTTTCCGGGTTATCAAAGCACAGGACTCAGGGGTCCAAATAGAAATCCTCTGATAATAAGGCCTGGGGATACGGAACTTCACGCTCCGGTATTCGGAGAGTCACGGATTGGACCAAACGATAATGATCTTACGGCCCAGCATCAGGGGCAGCCAATTGGAGAAAAGATAATTGTTTCTGGAAGACTGCTTGATTCGAGGGGAAAGCCAATTGCCAATCAATTGATTGAGATTTGGCAGGCCAATTCAGCTGGCCGGTATGCCCATAAGCTTGATGACCACGATGCTCCGTTAGATCCTAACTTCACTGGTGGAGGAAGGACTCTCACAGACAGCAATGGCGTTTATCGTTTTACAACCATCAAACCGGCAGCGTATCCCTGGGGAAACCATCCGAACGCATGGCGTCCCGCTCATATCCATTTTTCACTTTTTGGCACGGCGTTTGATCAACGGCTGATTACTCAGATGTATTTCCCTGGGGATCCGACGATGGATTCAGATCCAATTGCCAATTCTATAAGGGACAAGAAGGTTTTGGCTAGATTGATCTCGGATTTTGACTGGGATCTTACAATTTCAGGCATAGCACTAGGTTATCGCTGGGATATCGTACTTGGTGGACCCAATCCTACCCCGGAGGCAAAATGAGCAATAGCGAACTAAAAGTTACTCCCTCTCAAACGATTGGTCCGTTTTTTCGGTTCGGCATGGATTGGATCGCGACTGAGCAGTTAGTTGAAGAAGGACATCCCAATGCAATAGTTGTGCATGGGGTGGTATACGATGGCGGCGGAAACCCCGTACCGGATGCGATGATTGAAGTCTTTCAGGCAGATGAAAATGGCAAATTTCCACCTGAATGCGCCGGGTCGTGGAGCGGCTTTGCGCGCAGGCTTACCGATGATAATGGTGGCTATGAAATTCGCACCATTAAACCTGGTGCAGTAGTGGCAGCAAACGGCGAACTGCAGGCACCTCATATTGCGGTTGTCGTATTTGCCCGAGGTCTTTTAAAGCCAGCGTTTAGCCGGATCTATTTTAGCGACGAGGCAGAGGCGAATAGCAAAGATCCGTTGCTTAATGTGATTGATGATCCGAAGGCAAAAAATACTCTTATAGCTGTTTCTGAGTCTGGTGGGAAATATCGGTTTGACGTCAGGCTTCAGGATTCCGATTTAGGACCGGAGACACAGTTTATCCAGTTTGGCGTCTAATTAGTAATTATTAATTAGCTTTAGGGGGATATCAAGGCATATGGCAGATCCGGAAGGTCTATTTGAGCCTGTCCTCGTATCCGACGAGATAGCTCGTGTTACTTCAGCAGCCAATTGGGTCCAGAAAATGGTGGAAGTTGAGTGTTCGTTATCCCAAGCTCAGGCCAGACTGGGTTTGATTCCGGCTTCCGCCGCTGAAGCGATTTCTTTGCTTGCTAGTTCGCATAACCTGGATCCCACGGAAATGGGCCGCGCAGCGAGATCGTCAGCAACTCCGGTTATACCTCTAGTGCGGATGCTGACAGCAAAACTCCCCAAAGAGGCAATGCCATGGATACATTATGGGGCAACCAGCCAGGATATTCTGGACACTGCCACCATGCTGGTTGCTAAAGAGTCTCTTCAGGTGATCCTGAACAAACTTTTCGAGCTCTGCTCGGATCTTGCCGCTTTGGCGGAAAGGCACCGGGACACAATCATGGTAGGCCGGACTTTGATGCAGCACGCACTCCCCTATACTTTTGGTTTGAAATCAGCGGTCTGGCTAAGTGGGATTCTGGATTCGACTTTGGGACTGGAGAGGATCTATACGGAAAGACTGGCAGTCCAAATAGGTGGGGCTGGAGGAACGCTGGCTGCATTTGAAAATGCTGGTACGGATGTGGTTATGCTTGTGGCTGATGATCTGGGATTGAATCCCGCTCGCATTCCTTGGCACTCACAACGCCAACGTATGGTCGAACTGGGTAGCGCGCTTGTGATGGTTAACGGAACCTTGGCTAAAATGGCAAACGATATTGCTCTTGCTAGCCAGGCGGAAATTGGGGAACTTGCCGAATCCCTTGGAGCTGGCGGAGGGTCCTCCGCCATGCCACAGAAAGTAAATCCTGTAGGTTCGATAGTGGTAAACGCGGGCTTTAGAAGGGCGCAGGGGTTGCTTGTCACACTATATGGTTGTCTGATAGCGGAAAACGAGCGGGGTGCTGGAGAGTGGCAGGCAGAATGGCAGTCGATTCAGGAGCTTCTCCAGCTTTGCGGTGGTGCAGTCAGCAGGTCGTTGACAATGGTGGATAACCTTTTTGTCAACGAATCAAAAATGTTAGATAACCTCGAACTTAGCCGCGGAAATGTAATGTCTGAGAGGGTGCTTCAGGCAATGACGCGTCTCCTTGGACGCACTGAAGCTTATGATATTATTCGTGAAGCCACAATCCAAAGTGCGCTGAATGGGACCCCGCTGTCAGATGAATTGCAAAAGGTAGAGGCATTTAGAGAGAGTTTCAATTCTGATCAAGTGCAGGAGCTATTTGATCCTTTTAGCTATTTAGGCTCTTATAGGGAGTTCATCGATCGGACTTTGGACCATTGGCAGGAAATTCAAAATACCTGGAAGGTACCTTCCGGAGACAGGAACATGGACTAATTATGCAGGAGAGGCAGATTGAAGTAAATGGCGTAAAGTTTCGGGTTCGGATTGACGGCCCGGAAAAGGCGCCTGCGCTGCTGCTTATTAATTCACTAAGTACCACTCTTGAGATGTGGGACGGACAAATTGATAATTTTTCTGGTCACTTTCTAACAATACGTTATGACCAGAGAGGTCACGGTGGAACTTCCAGTCCGGACGGACCTTACTCTATTGACGACCTCGGTCAAGACGCCCTGTCAATATTAGATGCATTAGATATTGAGTCTGCATCTGTCTGTGGAGTGTCACTCGGTGGGATGATTGCCATGTGGTTGGCAATCAATGCGGCGCAAAGGATAAATCGGGTGGTTGCCGCATGCACGTCTGCAAACTTTGCACCAAAAGAATTTTGGGTTTCCAGGGCTGACGTTGTTACAGCAAACGGGCCATCGTCACTTTATGATTCATTACTCGGAAGGTGGTTCACCCCGCAAGTTGACAGTCGTAATCCCAAAGCAAAATCTCTACTTAAAACCATGCTTTCTTCGTGCACCAGTCAAGGATATGCGGCACTATGCCAAGCACTTGGCAATGCTGACCTTAGAGATCAGTTAAGCCAAATTCAAGCGCCTACTCTGATTATCGCCGGGGCAGAAGATCCAGCCACTCCCCCATCCGTGGCGATGGAGCTCTTCGGGCAGATACCAGATTCTGGGCTCGTTGTAATACCAGGGGCATCTCATCTTGCGAACATTGAACAGCCGGATAGATTTGTCGATGCCACCCTTGAACACCTGATCGGTTCACAAAGGGTAAGGGGGATGAAGGTAAGGACAGAAGTTCTTGGAGCGGAGCATGTTGGCAGGGCGATTGAAAATAAAACTGCATTCACATCTCCTTTTCAGGATTTTATCTCCAGATATGCGTGGGGAGAGATTTGGACCCGTCCAGGTTTGGATAGAAGATCCAGAAGCATTGTAACCCTTTCCGTTCTCGTGGCAATGGGTCACTTGAACGAATTTTCTTTTCATATTCCGGCAGCCCTGGGAAATGGGTTAAGCAAAGAGGAGATTATGGAAGTCCTGATGCAGTGCGGTATATACGCAGGAGTCCCAGCTGCAAATTCAGCCTTTGCCAAAGCTAATGAGATTTTGAAGTCACTGGAATAGCCAGTGCTCGGAAAGGTAGATGAAATGACTTCGCAGATCGTAGATTTGGGTTTTTTAGAGGAGCGTCAGAAGATAGCAACAGCATGTCGAATCATGGGCATGGAAGGTATCGTTGAAGGTACCCTGGGCCACATTTCCATGAGGGTTGGCGATAATCGGATGCTGATAAGAAGCCGTGGGCCTGAAGACTGCGGACTATTTTTAGCTACACCGGAGGAAGTCTGTTTATTTGACTTTGACGGCAACCTCGCCGAGGAGGATCGCGGATTCGAGCGGCCACGCGAACTCCCGCTGCATGGCGAAACTCTTAGAAATCGTCCAGAAGTCAAGGTGGTGCTTCATGCGCATCCACCTGCAGTCCTAGTAGCGGCTCTCTCGGATCTGGAATTGCTGCCATGTTTTGGGGCATTCAATATCCCCGCCGCCCAGTTGGCTGCAGAGGGGATTCCAGTACATCAGCGGTCGGTTTTGATCTCGACCAAGGAATTGGCTGGCGAAATGCTTGCTTCACTCGGCAACCATAAGGCTTGTGTTCTCAAAGGCCACGGCATTACAGTAACCGGCGAAAGCGTGGAGCAGACCCTGCTACGAGCGCTTCACATAAATACTTTGGCAAAGATTACGCTTGAAGTTGCACAGGCAGGAGGCAAGACCGTTGCTATTCCAAAAGAAGATTTTGAAATGCTTCCTGATCTTGGTGGAAAGTTCAATGATTTTGGTGGATGGAGATACTACCTCGCCAAGCTTAAGCGATCTGGATTCGATAAATAATTCTCATTCCTGGGAACATACAAACTAGTTGTCATCAGGAAATCTGAACGTTTAGAAAGGTAGTTGTCGTGGACGCCAGTGCAAAAGATTTAGAGTTTTATCAAGAAAGAGAAAAAATATCTCTTGCATGCAGGGTAATGGCAATGGAAGGTATAGTCGAAGGAACCCTTGGGCACATTTCAATGCGTGTCGGCGAGGACCGAATGTTGATTAGAAGTCGAGGGCCTGAAGACTGCGGACTATTTTTCTCTCAGCCCGAAGAGATATGCCTATTCGATTTTTCTGGAAATTTACGGGAAGAAGACCGTGGGTACATCAAACCGGTTGAGCTTCCGCTGCATGGTGAGACCTTGAGACGCAGAGCAGGGGTCAACGTTGTGGTGCATGCTCATCCTCCAGCAGTATTGGCAGCCACTCTGGCTAATTTGCATCTGCTTCCAGCTTTTGGGTCATACGGGATTTCAGCTAATCAGCTGGCTACTGAAGGGATTCCAATTTTCTCGCGGTCGATTTTGATTTCCTCCAAAGAAATAGCTGACCAGATGTTAGATACAATGGGTGATCATCGTGCCTGTGTGCTTAAAGGACACGGGATAACTGTGGTGGGGACATATGTGGAAGAGGCGTTACTGACAGCACTGAATGTCAACACTCTGGCTAAAGTAGCACTGGAAGTTGCTAAGGCAAGGGCTACGTTGAAACCAATTCCTCCTGAAGATCAAGCGCTTGTTCCTAGGACAAGCAAGTTCAGTCCAGAGTCGGGCTGGAAGTTCTACGAGGCGAAACTAAGGCGCTACGGGTACGACAAGTAGGATTTCGATCTCAGATAGAGCTAAATGAGACAGTAAAAATCGACAAAGCGGCCCTAGCTAGCCTGGCGGGGCCGCAGTTTATTTCTAGCTGTCAAGATTGGTAGTCCAAGCACCGCGCCGGAGACAAGTAAAGCAGCACTCAGCCCTATCGGTCCAAGTAATACAGCCATCAGCAAGGGGGCACCGAGCAATGCGCCCGCTCTAAAACTTCCGGCCAATGCTACCGCGTCTCCCTTTTGATGGGTCTCGACCCCAGCTGTAGCGATGACGGGACCTAACGTTTGCAGTAGGCCGGCGCCCACTCCCCCGGCGACGAGGATTACCAGAGATATAAATATACTTTTAGCGGTTATACCTACAAATCCTGTGCCGATTGCAGCCATAGCTACTCCCAGAGCAAATACTTTAATTGGGGATCTGCGCTTAAGGAGGCCCATTAGACCGGTACCCAGAATGCTGGCACCGTTAGCCATGGAAACAAGCACTCCAACCAAGAAGTAACTATCCCCTACTGATCGTAGAACTACCGGTACATAGGAATTAAGTATTCCCCGCCATGAGCCTGCTGTCATTCCAGCCCAAGACCCCAGACGAACTTCTGATTTACCCCAAATCTCCCTCTTGATTTTCTTAGCACCCTTTTCAAACGGGGGTTCTTTGGATAATAGGACTGCAGGAATCACGGTTGTCAACGCAATGACTCCGGCTACGACTAATGCTGTGGACAAAGAGAACTTTGCAATCAGACCAGCAACAGTTGGACCGGCAAATAATCCAAAACTGGAAAGAAAATTAATAGTTGCCATAAGTCCAACCGTAGGTCCCTCCTGCCTAAGAACGTGGGTCGTAGCCGAAGACCAGAACAGCCCTCGGGCAATCCCCTGAATCAGTTCGGCAATGACAAATACCACGACAAATGAGGATAAAGCAACAGATATTGAGGATACGGCAAGAACTATACCGGAGAGAACCACCAAGGTCTTATCGCTGAATCTTCTCATTGCGGTTGCAGAGAGAATTCTTGTAAATAATTGCGCTATTGCCGATATTGCCGTCAATATCCCAACATCAGGTTTAGAGTAACCTGCGGCAAGGGCAAGCAACGGAAGCAGCACTGATTGAGTACCCATGGCTAGTGAGAATGCTAGCGCAGCAATCGCGGCAAGCCTGGCTTCTCGTTTAGGTTTTGTACTTACATCAACCACTGGATACCACTAACATCACTATTTTCGAAATCGACCAACAATAAACATCACGGTGCATCAGCTTGGGCAGACAGCTATCCGGACTGTTTATAAACTAAATCACCCCGTCAGCAAAGTTTGGTTAACGCTTCAACCAGTATTACACCAAAAAGCTGAGGTTACCTTCAAACCTATTTTGCAGTTACCAGCCCGGAAAAATCCAGCCTGGGATAAAGGTCTCTTTACTCATTAGAAAAGCACAAGCGGCTAAATACATTTAGGCTAGTCACGACCTGACCATTTTGCTTTAGCTCTTCAACCAACGATACATGCCATCTGAATAATTTGCTGGTATTACCATATCATGCTTGTTTAATTATCCGGTAATTGGATTATGGAATCCTTTATTAATTAGGTGTTTTGACTAACCGTTGTATCCATAGACTGATTTGGCCCTTCCAGGTGATAATAAACCTTCTTCCAGGTCGATTTCAATTGCCGATTTGGCCCTTTCGGTTGCACAGCCGTAACCTCCGCCTCCCATCCCGCGGACAAATACAACATCACCCTTTTGGATCTGGAGCCCTAGAGCGGAGGGCTGCTGTGGCAAGACTTCGACTGTTCCATCAAGTTCCTCGTATAGGGGTATTTCAACCCCAATCTTCGAAAGTACATTGGTATCACGCTTGATATAGATGATCGACGGAGTCCCGTTTTCACCTCCAGAAAAGCCGAGTGCTGGAACTTCTTTACCTATGTAAAAACTAAGGTCGCTTGCTTCATCGACCCCGTACAGACATCTGGACCAGTATCCTGCCCTACCACCTCGAAACTTTCCAGCTCCTTCGGAGTCAGGAACTAATCCTCGAGACAGATAAAGGATTGGATATCTGCTCTCATAGGATTCGACGCTCGGAAGTGCAGTATTGGTGGATCCAGCGATATTTGAAACATCTATTCCATCAGAATATGCTCTCGCCCCTCCACCGTGCAGCGAGGCATCCCCTCTAACGGTGTACCAGCGACCAACTTGATCGACCCCAGACCATTGCACGTCCGTGAATCCCCATCCCCATTCAGCCATAGCATAAGATGACCGGTCCGAGTTCTCGAGCGCCTGGGAAAGGAGAGCCATTGTGATACTCTGCACCCTCCAACCTGTAATCGTCGATGCTCCAGAACATGGAGCTGGCGGATCACAATTTATGATGGTCCCGGAGGGTATGGTCACATCCACTAATTCGAAAGTGCCAGCATTTACGGTGAGATCAGGAAAGAGTTGGCAGGCCAGTATATTATGAAGATTGGCGACAGCACATGGAAGAGCGCAGTTTATAAATGTCTTCGCCTGAGGGTCTGTTCCAGTGAAATCAAAGTGAAGGCCGTCTTCGTCGATTTCCAGAGTCGCTTTGATGGTGTAGATCCTGTCGTAATCAAGAAGTTCAGTAGCTTGGTATCTTCCTTTCGGTAAGTGCGAGATTCTTTGGTCAGCTTGAGCGCGGGCCAGCTCGATACTATTTTGGAACGTGTCGGTTACTGCGTCTGGCCCGTATCTTTCTATCAATTCACTTATTTTGGATGCAGCTGCAAAATTTGCAGATATTTGCGCCTTTAGATCAAGTGACTGATATCTCGGCATTCTGACATTGTCCAAGAATAAGTTGAAAATATCATCGCGAATCTTTCCGTCTTCAACAATTCTGGTTGGTTTGAAAATGATTCCTTCTTGATGCCAGTCTGTAGCTAGCGGAGCCCGGCCCGGAGTCATCGCTCCTACATCGACGTGGTGAGTGGCATTTCCCACCCACGCAATCAGTTCATTGTTGTAATGTATGGGCATCATAACCGCGAGATCGAGTATGTGAAGTGCTCCTGAATGGGGGTCATTCACTAGATACATGTCACCCGGCTTTATGTCATTTTTGAATTTTTCCATACAACTCTTGAGCATGTAAGAGAGCGTTGTACCATGTCTTGGCATCCAGGTTGAATACACCACCGTCTGGCCGGTTGCGTCAGAGACGTTAAAACCTAAGTCTCGTCCTTCTACAACGCCGGGGCTCACCGCACATCTCTGTAGTACTAAACCACCTTCGTGACCGATTTGCAGCAGCCGGTTGGCAATGATCTCGGTAACTATCGGATCTGCTTTCATTCAGAAGTTCCCCCACTAGTTGATCAGCTTGAATTCTACCTAGCTATATCCTCCAATTGCCAATGAGCTGTGAACTTTTACGTTGCAAAAGACCTGAAAAGCTATAAAATGAGTCCCAGGTATCCTCAATACTACGCATTTACCATTTCGACGGTTAGATCTATTCAAAACAGGAGATTGCAGTTTTTTGTTCTCCGAATAAAGTATCCACCAATCAACTAGCCGATGGGTGAATGAGTTCTCTACATGAATGACTCTAATGAATCTGTGCTGGTACCGGTTGTTAGCCGATGTGGTTCATAAGTTCGGCGCTATCTGATTTCGACTCTAGTTTAGGTTCAAAAAATCAGG
Organism: Actinomycetes bacterium; assembly: GCA_021803345.1. Classification (GTDB taxonomy): domain Bacteria; phylum Actinomycetota; class Acidimicrobiia; order Acidimicrobiales; family Acidimicrobiaceae; genus SCQM01. The sequence continues at coordinate 4,093 of JAJZLS010000015.1, read as the reverse complement.
AGTAATCGCGATCATCTGGCTCTATTGAATGCAATCAGTGTCAGATTATGATACAGATGTATCTACTTGTTTTATTATTTTGTAGATCACTATCGATTCCCCTGCCCGGTGGTAATTAGAGAAGCTAAAAGTGGATGTGACAACTAGGATGACTCAAATGAAAGCACGAGAAGGTTAGTCCAGTGGCGAATAATCAAGCCCCCGCGCGCCGTTTAGGCAGCACTGGACAAGAGCTTTTCAGTCCGGTAACGTCAGCTCGAATCTCAGCGACCATCGTAGATCAGATAAGAGCACTGATCCACCAGGGACAGCTGGCTCAAGGTGACAGGCTTCCCTCAGAAAGGGAACTATGTTCATCGTTCGGAGTTAGCAGGGTAACGATAAGAGACGCTCTGCGGGTTCTGGAATCGTCAGGACTCATAGAAATCAGGGTTGGAGCCCATGGCGGTGCTTATGTGACCGCGCCCTCTACCAGTAACATAAGTGCTGGTTTGACGGATATGCTTGCAATGTCATCCCTTTCCGGAGCCGAAATTACAGAGGCTCGCATCATATTCGAAATGGGAATAATTGAACTGGTATGTGAGCGCGCCGAAAAGGAGGACTTCGATGCGCTTGAGGATATTTGCAATCGATCGGCACTTTCCCTGGAGTCCGGCAACTATGACATGGATTTGTCGGCCGAGTTTCATATTCGAATGACTAAAAGTGCTCATAATCGTACGCTGGACCTGATCGTGGAATCTTTTCAAGGTCCTCTGCGATATTCTCTTCTTGAGGCACAGCATACCGCGCCTAATATGGGTGATCCTGGAGTAAATGAGCATAGAGAAATTCTCCGTGCTCTCAAATCGCGTGATCCGGTTGCCGCCCGCGAGATACTCTTCAAGCACCTGAGCCGAACTGCGGACAGACTGGCCAATGAGGACCTGGTGACCTAAGCCCTAAAGGAGAAATTACCCTTTTCGAGCCATTATGAGGTATGTGTAAAATGCCTGCCAGCCCGTGGTTATTTGGCTAAATCCAGCTGCTGTTAGTGAGTCTAGGTGATGCTGCAAAAACGGTGCTTTGCGCTCATGCTTGTGACCTGAGTTTGGATCAGTACCTTCTTTGCGCTTTATTACATGTTTGCGCGCAGTCCTAAAATCATCCTCCCACGGAGCTGGCATTTGGATATGATCAAGATTGACTAACCATCCTCCTGGTCTCACCAGCGTTGCAACATCAGCGTAAAAAGAGCGAAGTTCTTCGGGCGTCATGTGATGGCTTGCCCGGGAGGAAAGTACCACGTCAATGCCTGGCTGTATTCCACTTGACGCGATTTCAGCCATGTTGCCAATATTCCAGCTAATCCTATCTGAATAGTTGGCAAGATGGATTTTGGCTTCTTTCAGCATGGTATCAGAGCCATCTTGCCAAATACCCTGAGCATGGGGAAACGCGTCTAAAAACACTTTTAAAAATGTTCCGGGGCCAGAAGCGATGTCTAAAACCCGTTGGACGCCGCCGGAAAGAGCGACGACCGATGCAGCAATCTTGCGCGGCAAATCCAGCATCTCCGTTACGTTATCGGCTGCCAGCCAGGCTGCTGCTACCTCTTCGCTCCATGTGTCTGGCATAATTCCTCCCGCTCCAATAAGAATTCAAATAGGTCTTTCACCGTCGATACCGCAAAGCTATAATGCACACCGAGGGTGATTGCCATGAGCCGACTCTTTATACTAATATTAATACCAATAAACCAGGACTTGATCTCGTGATTTAGACAGTGTGAGATCTTTTCAACTAGGAGGACCAATGGGCAAAGAAGGACGCGTATTCCTGAGAGGAATGACATCGCAGACATACGGACTATCAGAGTTCCGAAATATGCAACTGGAGCACAACCGGGTTCGTAGTGAGTCTGTAGTTACTGACGATGCAAAGGTTGCCCACTCTGGGGACTCCGAGGAGTCCCGCACATGGTGGAAGATTGGTCCAGGTGATGATGAGTTTCTTACCCAGACTCTACAGGTTCACTTCGTCGAACTCCCACCAGGCACTTCGAACCATGGCCATGGTCACCAGAATGAAGCTCTGTTTTACATTCTCGAAGGCAAAGGCTATGAAATTCATGACGACAAGAGGTATGACTGGGAAAAGGGCGACTTGGTAGTCGTTCACAATGATTCAGTACACCGTCACTTCAACGCTTCAGATACTGAGCGAGCATTGTGCATAATCTTCAAAGCAAAGTCACAGTGGATGTTTTTAGGGCTGATTCAGCAAGGTAGAAGCGCAGCATTTGAAAAAGAGGGATTTGGCCCACGAGTCGACTGGTCGCAGCTTTGGCTGGACGACGTTGAAAGCCGCAAAAAGGTTGTAAAACCTTCCGACACCAAGTGGGAAGAAGTGCAAGGCGGTCGGATCCGCGTAATGTCATCACCTGAACGAAACGATGTTCGTGCATTTAGCGTCGATGTCTACGAACAGGAGGTCAGTCCTAACTCAGAGACCGAAGCTCACCTGCATATGGCGGACGAGGTTATTTATGTCCTCTCTGGAAGTGGTAAGAGCCTTCAGTGGCAGGTTGAGGCGGAAATTGCGGAGAAGTACTATGCGCATATAGCTAAGACTCCAAAGTCGTACGACATAAAGGCTGGCGACGTCTTGTATATTCCCCAAAATACAATTCACCAGTACATCAACAGCTCCTCTGAGCCACTTGTATTCGTTTCAGCGCAGAACAGAATGTTCAAATTGCTTGGCTACAAGCCAGAGGTTCACGTAAAGCTGGATAACGGCCAGCCCATATTTTAATTAGTTATAAATTTCAATTGATCAAAACCGATTTGGTGCATAAGTACTGGATCGGTTTTGATCGTTAATCGCAGAATGTCGCGTCGTTAGAGCTACCTTGGTATTTCCGGAAAGGTAATAGGTATATGGAAATTGCGCTTCAGGCGATCAATTTGACAAAGAAGTATTCCGATAAAGTAGTTGCAGTTGACAAGTTAAATCTGGAGATTGGAAAAGGGGAAATTTTTGGTCTGTTGGGACCCAACGGCGCAGGTAAAACCACCACTGGCGGAATGCTTACTACCAGAATATTACCCAGTTCGGGAAGCGCTTATATAGGCGGGATAGATGTAGTCAAACACCCGGCGGAGGTAAAGCATGAGATTGGAGTAGTACCTCAAACCAATACCCTGGATCGCTCGCTTAGCGTGGAGCAAAACCTCTATTTTCATGGACGCTATTTTGGATTCAGCCGAAGTGACTCAAAGATGCGCACCGAGGACTTATTGAGGCAGTTCCGACTCAGTGAACGGGCTGACGCACCGGTGATGGCCTTATCTGGCGGCATGGCCCAGCGTTTAATGCTTGCCAGAGCGGTATTTCACAGCCCGACGGTATTGATCCTTGACGAGCCGACATCTGGTCTAGATCCTCAAAGTAGATTGGCTCTGTGGGACGTATTAGGTGAGTTGCACTCGCGAGGTCAAACAATTCTTCTGACGACACATTACATGGAGGAGGCAGATCATCTCTGCCAAAGATTAGCAATAATGGATCATGGAAAGATTTTAGCCCTGGGAACACCAAATCAGTTAAAGTCGAATCTGGGATCAGGCTCCACCCTTTGGGTTGAAGCAAATCGGGATAGCTCAACTTACATTGAGAAGTTGCAGTCTCAGGACCTTCTGAGCACAAAGTATTCGTTACGGGCTACCGGTAAGGGAGTTACCATAATTGGAAATGCAATTACAGAAATTATTTCCACAGTTACAAGAACCATTGAAAGCCAAGGACTCAGCATAGTAAGTCTCAAGGTGGAGGAACCCACCCTTGAAACTGTATTTATAAGTCTTACCGGACGGGATTTAAGAGAGTAATGAGCAGCTATTTAATAAGCCTTGATAGTTCAAGGAAGATGAAGCTTACCTATGTGAAAGTAATTTTTGCTTTGCTTAGCAGAGATATAGCGTTACCATTCACCACCCCTGATCTATTCATGAACGTTACCGATGGGGTGCTGTGCCATTAATTACGACAAAACATGCTCTGACATGGTGATTCGCGAAGAGGTTTCAAATGTGCTGAACTGTTTGTT
>JAJZLS010000033.1 GCA_021803345.1 Actinomycetes bacterium | reverse complement strand
TTAACTTTGTTTTCGAGTGGTTTCCATGCGGCATAGTTTCTCGCTTTGTCGGCCTTTGAATGAAAAACATATTCATTTTTAGTAAATCCTTCTTCTTCTTCTTCTTCTTCTTCTTCTTCTTCTATTCGCTTCTTAAGGCATCGATTGGTGAGAGTCGAGCAGCTCTACTGGCAGGATAGACACCGAAGATGAGACCTATACCTGCAGCGACTACAACAGAGCCGGTGATTGCCAGTGATGATATAGCGATTGGCTGAGATACGAAATGGGGTAGAACCAATGCCCCTATTACCCCGATAGCGACTCCAAAGATGCCGCCCAGTATCCCAAGTACGGTGGCTTCAATTAGAAACTGGCGCAAAATCACGCCTGGTGTAGCCCCAAGTGCCTTTCTGAGTCCGATTTCGCGGATTCGTTCTGTGACCGAAACAAGCATGATGTTCATCACTCCAATTCCGCCAACTAATAGCGCAATAGCTGCTATGCCAACCAGGAGAACGGTAAGAGTCTTTGAGACTGAGGTTGCAGTTGAAAGCAGGCTTGTTTGGGGTGTTATGGTGAAATCAGCCTGAGAGGGATTGGTTATTGCATGACGCTGCAGTAACAGAGAATTGGCTTCTTCGTATGCAGCTCCCATGGCGCTGGAGGATTTGGCTGAAATGAGTATCGAAGAGACGCTATTTGCATAAGGTCCCCGAGCGCCAAACAGATCCTCGCCGGTGGTAACTGGAATCAATACTGTATTGTCCTGGTTAGCATTTGCTGATGCGCCGGCAGTATTTAGCTCCCCAATTATAGTGAATGGGACCCCCGCCAAGTTCATTGTTTGTCCCACCGGAGAGGAAAATCCGAATAGGTTTTGCGCAACCGTACTTCCAACAAGGGCCACATCGGCATGGGTTGTGACGTCGTTCTGAGTAAATGCTTTTCCCGAAACCACTTGGCGATCTCTGATGGTTAGGTAACTTGGAGATACACCTTGGACTGGAGCCGTCCAGTTGGCAGATCCCGCGGTAAGCAATAAATTCTTTTGCATTACCGCAGAGACATATGCAATATCGGGACAGTCGACCTTTGAATTCAAAGCATTGGCATCGGCCAATGTCAATGTGGATGAGGAGCCTAGTCCTCCACGTATTCCGCCGGTTGAAACTGAACCAGGGGTTACTATCAAGAGATTTGTGCCGAGTGACGAAATTGCGCTGCTTACCTTCCCCTGTGCTCCCTCGCCAAGGCCAACGGTAAGAATTACAGCAACTATTCCGATCAGAATACCAAGCATGGTTAATAGCGACCTGGTTCTTCTCTCAACCAGGCTGTCTAGTGCGCTTTTAATAGTCTCTATCCAGTTCATTGCTGGTGCACCTCGTCGCCGAGCATGTGCCCATCTCTAATCCGAACCAACCGATGGGCCCTATTGGCAATGTCTGGTTCATGGGTTATGATTATCACCGTTCTACCCTGTTGATGCAGTGATTCGAATATTCCCATAATCTCGTCGGCCTGGGTTGAGGCCAGGTTTCCTGTTGGTTCGTCAGCGAGAATAATTGAGGGATTGGTTACAAGGGCCCTGGCGATTGCGACTCTCTGCTGCTGGCCGCCTGAAAGTTCTGTCGGACGGTGCGAGATGCGATCTTTGAGACCCACTGCGGCAAGTGCTCTTTCTGCTTTTTCCCTTCTTGAGGTATGATTTCGCTCCCCGGCATATAAAAGCGGGAGTTCGACATTTTTCCATGCCGGTAACCTTGGTAGAAGGTGAAACTGCTGGAATACGAAACCTATTTGGCGGTTGCGAATTTGAGCTAGCTGATTGTCATCCATCTTCCCCACGTCAATTCCGTTGAGCCGATACGTGCCAGAGGTAGGAACATCGAGGCACCCGAGTATGTGCATCAAGGTGGATTTCCCAGAGCCGGATTGACCCATGATGGCGACGTACTCACCTGTGTCAATATTCAGGTTGATATCCTCTAGCGCCCTAACTTCCATGGCTCCCATTTTGTAAGTTTTATAAACGCTTTCTAACTCAATAAGAGGTGCATTTGATCTAAGAACCGGATTTGCAAGCTTGAGGCTGGTGGCAATTTCAGCCGTTTTCATGTCAGTCTGAGTATCGGTGTATTGGTTTGGTCTGTCCCGAGAGGTTTCATTGTTTTCCATCAGCCACCAAGCCCCCCGGCTCGGGCGAATTTTCCGCCACCGAAGCCTCCTACCGCTCTGCCAGCCTTGAAGTTGGTAGTAGTTGAAGGTAGCTTGGCTCGCCGATTTGCCAGTATGACCTGGTCTCCGGGATTCAGACCGGAAGTAACTTCGGTAAGCACTCCGCTTGTTGCCCCCACGGTAATAAGTTTTCGAACCGATACTCCGTTTTGTAAGACGTTCACGAAGTTAAGGCTTCCCAAGGTATGGATTGCGGAAGTGGGTATAGTCAGCACATCGCTGACCTGTTTGACAATAATCTCAACCTGCGCTGACGCTCCAGAAAAAAGATCTGGAGATGACTGAGTTATCAGCACATTTACCGGAAATGTGGCAACGCCCTGGGTGATAGTGGCCATAGGTGTGATTTGGCTCACCTTGGCGGTTAGCGGCTGGGTCTGTCCCGAAGGTGTTACGAAAGCTTGTTGGTTTAGCGAAACTTCAGCGATTTGAGTGTCGCTTATCTCCCCCGATACTTCGAATGAATTTGGGCTTTCGAGGACGATATCGCCTGAAGTTGAAGTGGCAGCGGAAGGGGCATGGCCAACAGAAATATTGACTTGAGCTACCACTCCCGAGATGGGTGCGGTGATAATTGCCTCGTTGAGTGCCTGATTCGCAGTTGCTAGAGCATGATTTGCAGCACTCAGAGCTGCCTGGTCAGACTGAATTTGTGAAGTTGTTGCCGGTTGATTGGCGTCTGCCAAGGTATTTTGGGCATTGGTTAGGTTAGCCGTATCTGTAGTTATAGCTTGATTTGCTGAGTCGATGGCTTGTTTGTTTTTTATATTTGTTGCCGTAAGATTGTTTTGGTCGTTTTGTATCTGCTCAAGGTCATTAATTATTTTGTTTCCCTGAGCCATTGCTGCCTGTGCGGAAGATATTGCATTATTGTCCGCAGTTATCCAAGTAGAATATACCTGGTTAGCAGCGTTGTTGCCTGAATTCGCATCTGCAGTATCTTGTGCTTCGGTAAGGCTTCGCTGGTCGAGTTGAACATATCCCTGGTCGACACCAATAATGTTTTGAGTAGTGGCGAGGTCATAGCTAGATGGTGTCGATGGTTGGGGAACGGTTTCTAGTGTGGCATTAGTGGCGGGTGTCACTTTAGGTTGATAATTTGCAAAGGTTTGTTGATCTTGAATCATTGTAAGTTGGTCAGTAGTCAAAGCAATTTGCATTTGGTTAATTGCTGTTTGGGCCTGGGTAACGGATATCTGGTTGGCCGCCTGGGTATTCGCGAGATTTTGCTTAGCGGCTGCTAATGCATTTTGTGCATTTGTGACTTGGGCCTGTGCTGACTGCAGTGAGCTCGGTGTGGGGCCAGCTTCATCGGTATTTAACTTGGCTTGGTCTGCCACCACAGTGGCTTGAGCCTGGGAGACCTGGGCTTCAAGGGATGTGGTATCTAACGTAGCCATCACTTGGCCTTCCTTGACTGATTGGCCTGGTTGGACATTGACAGTATTTACGAGGCCGGTAATTCCAAAACTCAGCTCCAGGTTGGTAACCGGTTCAATCGTGCCTGAAATTGTGATGCTCTGGCTGATGTTACCTATTTTTGCAGCCACTGTGGAATAAGACGGGGTTTTAGTTGCGCTTGTACGTTGGTAATAAATGGTACCGCCAACTAAGGCAATGACCAGAATTATGGCGAAGTACAGCCAGCCTTTAGCTGCAGAGCGTCTGAACAACTTCACTAGGAGTGTCTCCTTTAGTATGGAATATTCCCGGGCAACCTGGGCAAATGTAAAGTTTGATTTCAAGCTAGAGGGATGTGTTGCAATTTGGCTGAATAAATTCTTAAGGTTGGCTTAGGATTTTCGTTATCTTTACGGGTCGGGTTTACTGGTAAGGCTTAGTGAAGCTCGGATATGGCAATACTTATGTCGGCCGCTGCAAGGCGAACTTGGGTTAACAGTCTTTTACGGACCTCCGGAGTTGCTCTTGAAATTGGTGAAGGAATTGACAGACTGGCCACCACTTCCTTGCCATGCTTGACTGCGGCTGCTACTGCCCAGATCCCATCGTCAAGCTCAGAGGCACTGCTGGCCCAGCCGTTTTCAATTGCGTGCTGGATATCTCGCTCCAGTTGTTCAAGCTTGTCAAGAGACTTACCTGCAAGTTTAAGATGGTGTGTGAGGTGGGCGCGTCTAGCTTCGAAGGGCATGGTGCCTAGGAGGATCTTAGAGCTTGCACCACCAATGAGAGGCACTAGTTGTCCTGGTTCATAAGAAATTCGTAGCCGCTGGGGGGATTCGATACGGTGAGTGCAGGTTGCCATATCATTTACCAGCCGTACCAAAATCACTGTCTCGCCAGTCTCGGACGAAAGTTTTCTCATGATTGGATCAGCAACATCAATAATGGTTTCGGCTGAGCGTGCTGCCTGGGCCAGCGGGATCATTCTGGGTGAAAGGCTATATTTGCCAGACCCTCTATCGATCAGTATTCCGGTTTCTCGCAGCAGTGCTACGTAGCGATGGACACTGGGCAGCGGTATGTTAACCTTTTGGGCCAACTCGCGGGCGCTGTAAGTATGATTTTGCCCATTGTAGCATAGCATGATTTGGAGTACTCTACGTGCACTTTCCGCGCCCGCACGACGTTGAGTCTGATCACTGTCTATAGCCTTCGGCGCAGTCTGCGGGCTTGACAACTATGCTACCTCCGTGGTTTCATTTGATAATAATGAATATATCATCTGCTGATATCATCAATCAATAGGATGATATTCTAGAAAGAAAAATTTGAACTAGGGAGAGATCAACTTATGGAGGCCCTTGACTCTGAGGTTCTTGTGGCCGGCGGAGGACCAGTAGGTTTGACGCTTGCAATCGATTTGGGCCAACGAGGAGTTAAAACTATTTTGGTGGACAAGCGCCCGAAGCCGGCTTTTCTGCCAAAGATGGAGCGATGCAACGCCAGGACTATGGAGATATTTCGTCGGCTGGGCATTGTCGATGAAGTCAGAAAGTCAGGTTTAGGTCAAGATCTTCCGATGGATGTATTCGTGATACGCACTCTTCAGGATCCGCCTATAGCCCAGCATCCCTATGCATCTGTGAATGAGCTCAAGCGTCAGGGTGCAGAGGTCAACGACGGCTCATATCCCCTGGAGCCATATCAGCTGATTTCTCAGTACACCTTGGAGCCCCTGCTAAAAAGGGTAGCCGAAAGGACCCCTGGTGTGTCAGTTCGGTTTGGGTATGAGTTGATCTCATTTGAAGAAGATGCTGATGGAATCACAGCTCTAGTAAGGAATTTGCAAGGTAACGAAAGCACTATTCGGTCTCGTTACCTTGCAGGCTGTGATGGTGGTTCGTCCACTGTTAGGACTCAGCTCGGAATTGAGTTGGAGGGAGAATCCCTCCTGGAAATGCACCAAGCTCTTTATTCAGCACCAGGTCTTTACGAAAGTATTCCAATTGGCAAAGGGCGCCACTATCACGTCGCTGATGAAAAGTCGACGTTTCTGATTGTCCAGGACGATACCGTGCATTTCACACTTCACGCAGTTGTAGATGACTCATCGGAAATGGTGGAGCTATTCCGCCGTACAGTTGCTGCGCCGATCGAGTTTGAGATGCTTTATGTGGGGAAGTGGACTCAGCGTTTAATGTTGGCAGACAGTTATGGAACCGACAGGGTATTTTTGGCTGGAGACGCTGCTCACCTTGTAATTCCGACTGGTGGACTGGGCATGAACACAGGTGTCGGAGATGCTATCGACCTTTCCTGGAAATTGGCTGCAACTATTGCAGGTTGGGCGGGACCGGAATTGCTGAAGTCATATAAGTCCGAGCGCCGAGCAATTGGTGCGCGAAATGTCGACGCGTCCCGTCAGGCAGCCATTGGAAGAAGAACCTGGCGCAGTATATGCGGCCCTCTTGCCTTTGAAGACACCCCCGAAGGGGAAATACATCGGGCCAGGATAAGAGATTTGGTTGACAAGGAGCAGCGCAAGAGCAACGAGCTGCTTGGAATAGAGCTGGGTTACCGCTATAGCAACTCTCCAATTGTCATAGATGAACCTGGCGAAGGGCCTGACCCGAACTCGTTTGACTATACTCCGACTACCTGGCCGGGGAGCAGGCTTCCCCATGTCTGGCTAAGCGATGGTTCAGCGGTTCAAGATCTCATCAAGCCCCATTGTTACACGTTGGTGAATCTTTCAGGTAATAGCGACGCAAATCAGGTATTTGCGAGAGAATTTGAAAAGTTTTCTGTTCCATTTGAAGTCCTTGCAATCGAATCAGACGCTGCTAAGCAGGTTTATGTGCGAGACCTGCTGCTGCTTCGGCCGGACCTGCATGTGGCTTGGCGGGGAGACTTGGTGCCAGCTGATGTGGCTGGTGTTGTTTCCAGAGTCACTGGCAATGGATAAAGATCACAGGTTGGAAAAATAAATATGCAAAGGAAGTGCCTTTGGCAATTTGGGGAACTAGCAAATTAAACGCTGAACTGCAGGTAATTAGTTATAAAGAACCGAGATGAAAGAGTAACTATGAAAATCGATGCTTTTTGCCATATCATGCCGCGAGCATACTATGACCGTTTTTTTGAGTTAGATGTAACCACTCACGCAGCCAACCTTAGGAAGAGGGTATCTAACATCCCGTCTTTGGTTGACATGGATATTCGGTTTAAGCAGATGGACGAATTTGGGGAATACAAGCAAATTATAAATATTGCAGCTCCGCCGGTTGAGGATCTTGGATCGGTTGCAATCTCAAAGGAAATGTCTCGAATTGGGAACGAGTCCATGGCTCAGTTGGTTCAAGATTACCCAGACCGATTTGCTGGTTTCTGTGCTGTTGTCCCCATGGATGATCCCGAAGCTGCGGTGGAAGAGTACAACTACGCCCGCAATGAACTGGGAGCGTTCGGAGCTCAGATCTACACCCATGTGCACGGCAAGGCAATGGATGCCAAGGAATTTGATCCATTTTATGAGACAGTAGCAAATAGTGGCGGATTGCTTCAGGTACACCCATGCAGAAACTCGGGTTGGTCGGACTACCCAACTGAGCCACGTTCCAGGTATGAGATTTGGTGGACCTTTGGATGGGAGTACGACCTGTCTACTTTTATGGCCAGACTGGTTTTCGGCGGAGTTATGGAGAGATATCCGGATCTGAAGCTGCTGATTCACCATGGCGGATCGATGGTGCCCCACTTTGCTGGACGTGTTGGCCCGGGATGGGATCAGCTGGGGGCGAGAACTCCGGAGGACCAGAAAGAGGATATCGAAGGTTATCCGCTAACTAAGAGACCTATTGAATATTTCCGCATGATGTACGCCGATACGGCATTGTTTGGAGCAGCGCACGCACTGAGATGTTCGATAGATTTTTACGGGGTTGACCATGTTCTATTCGGCTCTGATTCTCCCTATGACCCCGAGCGTGGTCCGGGTTACATAAGGTCCACCATTGCCAACTTGGACTCAATCAGCCTTTCTGATTCAGAAAAAGAGGCCATCTATCGCGGTAATGTATCCAAGCTACTTGGGGTAGATTTCAGTTAATGGTTTGGGGTAAACTGGTGGGTCCGCTCGGACCCACCAGGTGATTTATTGGAACCAGCGCTAAGTGGGGCGATTCTCCATCATCTAAATCGATGTTACGGATATCCACTTTGTAGGGATTAGATATTACGGAGAATTTCTGTGGATCCAATTGAATTGACAGTTGCTATGACTCACTATGACCAGGTAACAGATTTGGTCACTGGGAAAGTCCAAGTGGAAGGAGTGAGACTTCGCTGTCTTGATTTTAAGGTAGAAGAGATTTTCTATCGTTTTGAGCAGTTCAAGGAGTGGGAAGTCTCGGAAATGTCGATGGCGACATACATCTCTTTGATATCTCGCGGTGACAATTCTATGGTCGGTCTGCCAGTTTTTCCGTCAAGGGTGTTTCGCCACTCGTCGATATATGTCAGAGCCGGTGAAATTACCGATCCTAAAGAACTAGTGGGCAAGAGGATCGGAGTTGCCGAGTGGGCCATGACCGCTGCTATCTATGCTCGCGCACTGTTCATGCATGAGTGGGGAGTGCCGCTTGAATCGATCGAATGGTTTCAAAGCGGGGTAAATCAAGCTGGTAGAACCGAAAAAGTCCCTCTAGCTCTTCCAGAGGGTGTGAAATTAATTCCAGTGGCTGATAGGAGTCTGGATCAGATGCTGCTCGATGGCGACATTGACGCCATTATTACCGCTCACGCTCCATCCAGCTTTGAGAGGCGTGATCCAAGGGTGGTGCGGATGATCCCCAACAGCCTGGAAATGGAAATGGAGTACGCAAAGAGGACCGGCGTCATCCCTATAATGCACTTGATGGTTGTCAGGCGCGAGGTTGCTGACGCTCATCCCTGGGTACTTCGAAATCTTTATACAGCATTTGACGAAGCCAGGGCGAGAAGCTTTGCCAGACTTGAAGTTTCTCCGGCTGGCCCATCAAGCAGAGTCCCTCTGCTATGGCTTGATGAAGCTGTCAGAAAGACCAAAGAGGCGTTTGGCGGCAAGCCTTTTCCTTACGGAGTTGAAGACAATCGAACTACGCTCACTTCATTTGCTCAGTGGTCATACGAACAGGGAGTTGCTCACAGGCTGGTGTCGGTGGAGGAGCTTTTCCCTCCTCAGTTAATGCAAGGCTTTAAAATCTAGCTAGCTGGCAAAGAGTAGCTTGAGCTTGATTGTTCTGGACCAAAACCTATATGAGGTGCATTTACTAATTATTCAACGGGTTTGCTCCAACCCCAATAGCTTGCTGTTCGAAGCATCGTGGTTATGGCACACGGTTCGATCAGGTTGATCTTTCAGAACATCAGCAGCGATTTCTTTTTGGCAGATATCACATCTGCCGTAGGTTCCGTTCTCTATTTTTTCCATTATTGCATTCATTTGGGCAAGCTGAGCTTGCAATGAATGGATCTGATCGCGGTATTCAATAATGGTTGACTGATCGAGCTGAGAGCCTTCGAAATCCATGTCCTCCATCTTATTGAGGTTTGCGATCAGTGGGGCGGCTGGTTAACCTCGCCTTGCATTTCTAAATAGTGCCATCCAGTTGTTTGCCAGATGCCATTCGCTGAAACCTAAAATGATCCCGATTACCACTGATCCTACAACCAGTGCCATGCGTAAGTTTCTCCATGGAACCCGCAATGTATGCATTCCTTGTTTTCGCGTAAATTCCGGGAGAGCAAATGAACTTGCTTTGAGAAAGTATGCCAGGACATGAACCGCCATGAGTCCGAACCAAATTATGAATGAAGCTCGATGAATGGTAAACCACATTCGAACTCCAGGCCCCGTGGGGCCTATCAGGACCATTTCGATTCCCGACCACATAAGCAATGCAGTAGTAAGTATTATTAGCGGGGCGATTATGCGTAGCAGTGGTTTTGGAGGACCAGCTTTTACGTATTTGTAGTTGCCGCTGTAATACATCACGAATCTATAGCTGGTACTGCTTATCTTGAGCAAAATTGGCGGTAGTAGAACCCAGCCGATAAATGCATGCAAAGTAAATAAGGGCCCTATGAAAGGAATCGTGACACCTTCTAAAGCTAGCAATACGAAAATCACTAGTCCAACCATTGCAGTTAGCTTGGTGTTAGCAATAGTTTTCGATTTTGGCGATTTGCTCGACAACTCTTCGGGGCCAATAATTCGTTTAGCTAATTCCCAATTTGATACTGACAAGACTTACTCCGCTTAATTTTCGCTTTTCCGTTTTGTACATTCAACCTTTTCCTAATGAAAATTGACTGAATATAGGATTTTTTACCAAAGTGATGTTTGTAGACAGCTTATAGATGTAGGTGTATCAAAATTTCTTGTTAGGATTTACATTTGTTTTACAGATCGGGCCGCTAGCTCATCGGGCAGAGCAGGAGACTTTTAATCTCAAGGTGCAGGGATCGAGACCCTGGCGGCCCACTATTTCAAAGTCAGTTTTTAACGTATGTACTTGAAGCTGTACATAAAAAGTACATAATTATTTTGTGGCAGGACATAAAAAAAGTCAGGCCAGGCGTGCGGAAGCTCACGGTTTCTAACTTTATGATTTTCAATAAACGCTCACTAAAAGCGCTTTTCATCACAAGATAGTTTTTGTGCTTGCTGGTTGCAGTGCAACTACAGCTGCTCCATCGCGGACAACGGTGAACTTGAGTCCAGCGAACGCAACAGGAAATAATGCCAATGAGATAGTTGCAAGTGGTGCATCGTCTGATTCTCCTCAGAACGCATGGGTGCTGGGGAAAACCGCCTTGGCAATTACCCACAACGGTGGCGGTCAGTGGACCCATTTATCCCCGCCCATTTCGCCCCAATCTATAAATGACGTAGCTGTATTGGCCAATAAAACGATTGTACTTTCAGGTGCTGGAAGTGAGGACGTAGGTATTCATACACTTGTTGCAGGGAGTAGCAGCTGGCAGAGCCAGACCGTTGCGCTGAATATGCCGGTAGGCCAAATACAGCTGGTGCAAGCTAATGGCGTGCCGGTTGGGATCATGGTTACCGAAGAATCAGGTAGCAACTTTTCCCATGGTCTTTGGCTTTCAACGCAAGACAGCGGAGTCTCCTGGCATCAGAACGCGGCTCCCATAGGGGGACACGTGACAGAAGCAGGAGGAGATCTTTGGCTGGTCGGAGGCCCTGAAGACTCGTCGCTTTACGAGAGCCAAGACAACGGTGTAACTTGGCAGACGGTTTTCCTACCTTCCTCTTTAACCGCCGGACAAACACCCGCTCTCGGAAATGTATATCCAGGCAGCAGTAGTGGCGAGGTTGCCTTAACAGCCACTTTCTCAATCCAAGGGCAGAATTATGTTGATGTACAGGTGCTAAAGGGCAACGCCACTGGTAGCGGCTGGAATTGGTCCGCTGGCCCCCTTGTTCGTCTTGAGGGCGACTATGGAGCCGGAGTCTCGGTTGCCAATTCTTTAGCGAACGGAGTTCTATGGGTCGCGGACTCTACCCAGTTGGCTCGCATTAGCCTCGCTACCTCTAACGTCTCTATCGTAACGCCAGACGGATTTCCTCAAGCGACCGAAGAGATTCTTCATGCACAAGGCGCAATGACGGCATGGGCTAGTTACTCTATCGTGAGCTGCATGGGATCGAAGTCAAACTGCAATCCTATAACTGGGCTTGTAACTACTACAGATGGCGGCCAGGTTTGGGCACCTAGCTCAAATCCTCTTGCTTAAAATTGTGACGAATTTTTCACGACATAGCGGTGTGCTGTGCAAAACGGGCAGCCGTATTGTCCGACTTTGAGTGGGAACTAGAGTTTAAGCGGGAAATGTATGTGGCTGTCTGGGAGGATGGTCACAACACTTGGCAGATTAGAGCGAGAACATGCTTCAGCGACAAGATGCAAAAAGCTTGGCACTATTCCAAGCCATTCAAGCGAAACTATCTCGGTCACCGGATCGGCGATTTTACCTGCAAGACGCCAGGGATTGGGCAGATATGGTCTTCGCTGAACGTCCCTATGACATATATCTTGCAGAATGGGTCAAGCTTTTAGATGATGCGCTGGCCTCAGATGAGGGATTAACGGCCCTGTATGACATGATGCTATCTCATGAACAACATGCCATAGACATGAGGAGCAGCTCGCCATTTGCTGGAGTTTTGACACCTAAAGAACGCACGGAAGTGTTGGTGACATTCCAGAGAAAATGGGTGGCATGACTGAGGATCAGTTGGAACACTTAATTCGTGTCTCTGGAGCCATTCTGAATGAGGACGCAATTCTGGTAATCGGTAGCCAATCCATTCTGCCTTGGCTGAGGAAATTTGCTGGCAAGCGTTTAGAGGATATACCGGAAGTATTAGTGGCTTCCACTGAAGCGGACATCATTCCAATTGACAACGACCCTAACAAATCGGACCTAATCGACGGATCTATTGGAGAAGAGTCGATGTTCCACAAGACCTTTCACGTATATGCGCAAGGGGTCTCATTGGAGACCGCCAAAGCACCAGCGGGTTGGCAAAGCCGGTGCTATCCCTTGGTGAGCAAAAGAACAAACGGGGTTGTCGGACATTGCATGCATCCGGCAGACCTTTTCATTTCAAAAACAATGGCAGGACGTTTAAAGGATGGTCCATTCCTCGACGCAATGATTCAGTATGGACTTGTTCGCCAACAAACAGTCACCCACTTAGTTGCGAAAGTTCCCGGTCTGACCGATACCCAAATTGCGGAAGTGCGAGCGCAAATCGAGGCCCGTTTTACGCTTCATGGAACGGGCACTGACCCAGGGGGTAGCGAAGGATCCAAAGTCCCTCGAAAAAGGGGTCTCCACCCCTGACTCTTCTTGTACGCATAATTGAGCGCTTTATACGGAGCCGACAATACCTGTGAAATATATCGAGGGAGTTGTGTAAAATGGCAAACTGTATTTGGAAAGCCCCCGTTGACTGGTCCAGTCACAATGTGAGTATTTGCCTTGGTGACTTGATGATTAGATTAGCAGATACTAAGCAGCTTGTTTATGACGTTCTCCCTTCCAGTGATACTGTTTCGATGATTTGATCAGTAAATCCCTTTGTTGGGTAGTCGGCAGCGCTAGAAATGACTTTGGTGAATGATACCCGAGTGAAGAATGAGGCCGAAAGTTGTTGTATTCATCTCGCCACCTATCAAGAAGAATCTGAGCTAAAGGAAGATGCTGCAGGGTTCGCCCTTTATCAGCGCTTAGTAAGGAGACAAGATGAATGTTGCCGCTAAAGTGACTTCTAAGGGGCAAGTGACCGTCCCGAAGCCAGTCCGCGAAGCCTCACGAATCAAGCAGGGTGACGGATCGTATTCTGGGTCAATGGCAACGATGCCGTACTGGTTCGTACTCCTAACTTTATCTCACTCGCGGGCACTGTCAATGTTCCAGCCGCTAAGCGCAATGTTTCTTGGGACGATGTGATCCGCAAGACCTGCTCAGCGCGAGCCGCCAGGCGTCATTGTGCGCGTTTGTCGATACGAATATCCTCGTCAGACATCTGACAGGTGATCCGCCCGAAATGGCTGCCCGGGGCCACGGCTTACCTCGCAGCCGATACTGAGCTGTTCCTGACTGATCTCGTAGTTGCTGAGACTGTTTGTGTACTTGTTTCCTTCTACGAATCGCCGCGCGAAAAGATTGCTGAAGCGATCCGGTCACTCCTTGCGTTAGGCTCAATTGTCAGCATCGATAAGGTGCTTTTACTCCGGGCGATCGAGGTGTACGAGGTAGATCGCCTCGACTTTGCCGAGGCATGCTTGGTTGCTTGCGCCGAGAGCACCGGCATCAATCAGGTCGCTTCTTTCGACAGGTCAATCGATCGGATGGTGGACCATCGAACGAGTGGAACCTTCGGGGTAGCTAATGCCAAGTACCTCCGTTGGAGAGCTCTCTCGCATGTGATATCTCAGACTGAGATAGTCCGAAGGCTGGGGAAGTATCAATCTGCTACGCCGCGACTCAAAGTTGTACGTTTAAAGGTGTTTAGTAGGAACGACAGAAATCGGCAAACCGCGACAGGACCTTTAAATTTTGTAGCAATTGTCACCACATTCTTGATTCATTCAATCATCCAGCGTTAATGGCCCTTGGTTAGATGTTATGGCGTTTTAGGAATTCTCTGATTCCGGACGTCCCTGACGCCGATTTCCAGACCTAAATGTTATATTCTGGACCGACCCACAATATCAGAATTCCAGTGTTACCTATTTCAACTCTTTTCGCTGTGCTTTGGGTCTTCGGATCTAACGGTGGAAAGTTAGTTATCTAGATCAGAGTGAGCTACTGGTTCGTAGCAGTGAGGACAGGGACCTCCAAGTCCAATACGGGAGCAGAAAAGGTTACAATCTGGACATCTCCGGATCCCGAGATAGCGCTGGTCACAACTGGGACACTGATACACGACGGCATCTAGCCCGGTAGGTATAGATTTGATTACTTGGGGTGTATGTCGAGCTCGGTAGCTGGCCTGTCTGTGGGCATCGCTACAGAACCTGCGCCGGCCAGATGAAGGAAA
>JAJZLS010000022.1:56580-57822 GCA_021803345.1 Actinomycetes bacterium | reverse complement strand
TATCCGTTCAGCCCTTCTATGGTATTTCTAAGTGTGGCGTATTGCTTGTGCCACGCATTGGTTGCAAAGCAGAGTTCCTGACGGTGACGGACTCCAACATCTGGTGCAATTGTTATTGAGCTTTGATTACAAATTGCCGGGGTTAGCTCCCAACTTGGATTTGTAAGGGTTACCTTTATTCTTCCCTCTCTGATTGAACTGGGACTTATGGGACAGCTAACTTTTGGATAATGGCCGATTGCAGGACAGCTGTAACGTTCATAGCCGTCTTGGTCTGGACCACATTTACGCCTCAGAAGATATTTCTCCCTGGCAGCAATGTGTTTTTTATAGATATCATCCTCTATCTTTCCCATTCTGAACTGGAGCGTGGCATCAATAAGCGGCTCTGGGATATTTGGACAGTACCAGCTCCCCTCTATTAGCAGGGCACCTCCACTGTTTGCCTGACGTCCCAGCTGGTCTATCTTAGTAGTCCATCACAAGTGAATATCCGAGAGCTTTTAGGGGAAGATGGAAGTTCTCAGGGACTGCAGTTGAATATGCACGGTCAGCTCCCAGATACCCCGGTCTATATCCCCGATCTGATATTGATCTGAGGACTTTTATCCCATTTCCCCCTGGATCAACACCAGGTCTTGACATGGTAAAGCCAAGTACCAGATTGGGATGTCCGGAACTGGCACCGCCAGGGCTACCATCAGCTTTTATCTGGGCCATGGTGGCAATTGTGGCTTCAAGTGCCCAGGCTATTTTGGTTCTACGCCTGCCTTTGTGATCCTCGCTGTCTCTGTGATCGCCTTCACGTATGTACCATCCGCCATCCGGATCACTGGCACAAGTACCCTTTGTCTTAGATGGTCCCCGACTAAAGAGGGGAACCACAGTTGCATCAAGACCGATCTGTCCGGCATAAGACTTCAGTTCGTCCCCGCTCATCAGCTTTACGCTTTGATCCAGTAGCGAATTGCATAACCTAAGAAGCAATGCAGCCTTATCTGCGCTGGCTGATTCACTCAGAGGCTTGGCCATGGCCAGGAGCATTTCCTTTTCAATACAGAGATTTTTAGGTAACGGCGATGGATCCACCTCGCTCCAGATGAGATGGAACATATAGCGAACTCTTCTATAGAAGCCAATTGGGCTCTACGCGTTTGAGTGGGGAGCATGTGTTCTGATCCGTGGTGGGCTTGGGCGTTTAGGCCAAGTAACTCCACCGGTATAAAGAAGAACTCTGAGTCG
>JAJZLS010000022.1:0-56570 GCA_021803345.1 Actinomycetes bacterium | reverse complement strand
ATATAGCGAACTCTTCTATAGAAGGCAAGAAATTGCCCATAATCCTTTGGCCTGCCCACAACTCCCAGCCTCTCTTTCTGGCCTGGTGTGAGCCCGAAGTAGAGAAGTTCCGTCACTGATTTCAAAATAAGTGGCCGATCATCCAGAGCCAACAGCAGAAGAGCGCTAAGGATTGCCTTTACCGAAAGTGAACGGGGTCTGCCGGTATGTCGCTTGAGTGATTCTTCCAGCTTCAGTACTTCTTCTGACCCCTCTATAAGTGAGATGGCTAATTGGACTCTGTCGGCATCTAGCACACTCAGCTGGTCCAGGGGGCCGTCTTTTGACATCTCTAGGGAGTTCCATTTGCAGCTAAGCGCCTAAGCCCGGCTTTAGTCTTAGGTGCTCCATCTATTAGATGCACATAGCGGATGAGTGATTCGACTTCATCTATTCCGGTTATATAAAGCAGATCTCTAAGGGATATATTTTCATTCCATCTGTCGCAGATGAAGCTGGCTCTTGCCCTTGCAACTTGGAATCTCTGCGAGCCGGGGTCCCGCATAAGATTATCGGCGAAGTTGTTGATAAAATTCTTGGAATTGCGGTTTTGGGCATTTGGATGAAACAGGAACTCCTCATCATCAACTGGCTTTAGTGAGCTGAGAATGCGGTCCCATGGTGATTTTATCTGAACCACCCTGTTTGAAATAGTTATATTTCCGCCGTCACCAGAGAGGTCTTTCCCCCTTATGCTGCGCAGCTCGCTAGCTCTGGTGCCTGCACCTATTGAAAGTGCGATCATTGAAAGTGCGCTATATCTCTGCCAGGCTTTGTTCTGAGAGTTGGCAATAGAGACCAGTTCCGCTCTTTCATCTCTAGAGTACGGTTTTGGGGCTAACGAACCAGGAAATGAAAGGCCTTTTTTCAAATCGATGCCAAAGGTGGCACTGAGCACCCAGCGGTAGGTGCCTTTAGTGGAAGGGGCGAGAGTTGAACTTTTCAGATATGACTCTATTATCTCCGGGCTAGATAGGAGGGAGGGATTACCCCCAAGACCGTTGTCAGAACAGAAACGGGCAACTCCTTTTATGATCGATTCCGTTCTCCCGTCAAGTTCTTCTGTTTTCACTCAGCATCTCTCTGGTATCAAAAGTAGCTCGCAATTACATAAACTATTCAATACGATCACGTAAATATTATCATGTAAGTTTGCGGTTTGCTGGTCTTTTTATAACATATAATGGAGAGGATAATGACGAGAAAAAGCCCATATCTATTGAATCTCACCCCAGATCAGCGTAACGAACTGGAAGAAATGGCTCGTCGCTATACGTCACCGTATTGTGATGTTATACGTGCCAAGATAGTACTGATGGCTGCTGAGGGTCTTAGAAATGATGAGATCGCTTCACGTCTAGACACTCATCGTGAGATCGTATCAAAGTGGAGAAAGCGTTTTTTTGAACAGGGTCTGGCTGGCCTGAAGGACCGTCCAAGAGTTGGAAAGCCTGAGGACCCCCTCATTTAGCTGATTGGGCAATGACCAAAATTGGCACAGCCATCGATGTCTACTTTTCTGGGATTTTTATACCCTTAGCATGGGATCTTACATAATAAATAACTTAGAATTAGCTGCTAGGGTTAGTTTTGTCGCTAGCCCACTTTAAAGTTCGAATCTGGGAGTAGCGTGGCTGATTTCGAAACTGGTTTGCTTGAGCACTTTAACTCGTGGCCAGTAGCTAATTTCGCAGCATTTGTGGTCAATTTTTCTACTGGCAGAACCGTCATGCTTGGGGACCGCACAAAAAAATTCCATTATGCTTCGGTCACTAAAATTGCTAGTACATTGGCCTTTCTGGCTGCTGTGTCTGAGGGAGTGTTTGCACTCGATCAGACGCTTTTAGGGAGAATCGTGGTTCGTGATTTAATGGGCCACAGCTCTGGGCTTGGATCTGATGTGGATCCGAATGTTGATATCTTTGACCAGCAGCCAGTTGTAGCTCCAAGAACCAGAAGAATTTACTCAAGCGCCGGATTCGAGTTTTTAGCTAGATGGCTTGAAGTTGAATCCGGTATTCGATTTGATCAGTATGTAAAAGAGGTGTTGTTGGATCCAGCAGGAATGGTTGGTTCCAACGTAAGTGGAGAGAATTGGCCAGGAGCCGGGAGTACGGGTGCGGCTGCTGGAATGGTAGGAAATATTATCGACCTTCATAATCTGGCAATTGCACTTTATCAGGGCACGCCACATGTAGATATGTCCTATTTAGAGCAAGCAAAGACGCCATATCTACCTCAGCTACCTGGAGTGTTGCCAGGTTTCGGATTGATGGATGCCAATACCTGGGGTTTGGGATTTGAGATAAGGGGCAACAAATTTCCACATTGGACTTCCGGGCTAAATTCAGAACTAACCTATGGGCACTTCGGCGCATCGGGCACTTTCTTGTGGATAGATCCAGAGGTAAGGATTGCATTCGGGGTGCTTACCGAGAAAGATTTTGGAGTCTGGGCTCAGAAATCATGGCCTCTTGTTTCAACCTATGTGCTTGAAAATTTTAGCTGAAGGTTTATAGGCAAGCTTGGGTGGGTAGGTAAAATCCAGGTCAGGATTGATGCTGTTAGTTTGTTGCCGACTGGTTATGCGCTTCAACCAGTTTGCCGTCGTGACCTAAGAAGACCGTTGGAATAGCAGGTGGACCTGGACTTAGGTCGATTGCGGCTGGGCCAATTTGGTCTTTGGCAATTTTGTGTGATTGGCGAAGCGAGTCCAAGGAAACAATATCAGTTGGGGCTCCTGCGCTCACTACCTTTTCTTGCAACATTTTGTAATCGCCCTGATCGAGACTTGCCTGAGCTATCCCGCCGTCGTCGACATCAAGCCAGTCCAGAAATTCGACCTGTGCAAATCCGTTATTATCGAAAATTCGCAGTGGGGACTTTCTTCCCCCTAAAGTCGATTTTGAGATGGATTTTTTTGCAACTGGGGTCAAGCGTTGATCCAAAGGATGGTTTTGGATAGCTACCAACTTGTATACAAAGTTCGCTGTGGCTTCTCCAGATCCGGTTACCAGTTTGGTGCCAACCCCAAAACTGTCTATGGGATTGCTCGAAAGTGCCTCAATTTTATATTCGTCCAAGTCTCCGGAAATGATAATTTTGGTGCCTGTGGCGCCTAGCGAATCCAGGAGCTTTCTCGCTTTTAGCGACTCCTCAGCGGGATTTCCAGAGTCGATCCTTACTGCACTCAACGAGGTCCCTGCAGTATATATAGCTTCTTTAATTCCTTGCTCGATGTTGTAGGTATCGACGAGGATGGTTGTATTGGTTCCCTGGGAAGAGAGTTGTGCTTCAAAGGCACTCTTTTCATCAGAGTGGGCGAGGATGAACGCATGAGCAATTGTCCCCGTGGTTGGTATTGCATACAGCTGACCTGCTTTTAGATTTGAGGTGGAGGCGAAACCAATTATATAGGCTGCCCTTGCCGCACTGACGGCCGACCATTCATGGGTTCTTCTTGACCCCATTTCCACAAGCATCCTGCCATTGGCCGCTGTAATCATCCGTGCACCGGCTGAGGCAATAGCGGAGTCAAAATTGAGAATCGAAAGGATCAGGGTTTCCAGGAGAATTGCTTCGCCAAACGGTGCATCTACCCTCATTACCGGAGAAAATGGAAAATAGATTTCGCCTTCCCGGTAGGCCCAGATGTCACCGGAAAATTTGTAGGTGGTGAGGAAATCAATAGTATCTTGGCCGACAATATTATTGTCTTTTAGGAATTCCAGTTCAACTTCACTGAATCTAAATTTCTTTATCGAATCAACTATTCGACCAACGCCTGCTATGACTCCATAACGACGTCCAGGAGGAAGAGCTCTGGAAAAAACTTCAAAAGATGCTTTTTTGTGTGCCACCCCGGAGTTGAGCGCTGCTTCCAGCATGGTTAGCTCGTAGCGGTCGGTCAACAACGACAGGAGGCCTTCATTTTTTAACTCGTCCATGATACAGATGGTTTAAAGTTCAGACGGCTCGACTGTTACCTCTTTTATTTCCACGGTGTTATTAGGCCTAGGAGCCTTCTTGAACAGCCATATCAGGTAAATAGCTGAACATACGAAAAGTATTATTGAAAAAACTTCTACCGCGTCCCACACTCTTGGTACGGCAAGCCAAAAGTACTCGTCCCAAAACCTGGGCATAGACCATAGAAGCAGTCCAGTTGCCATAAGTGCACTCCTGGGCGCGTTGATCTTTTTGAAATACTTTTCAATCTGCAGAAGTATCAAAAAGAGAACAAAATCTTCCAGGGCTTGAAAGATTGGAACTGGTATCCTGTATCCCACTTCTCCTGCATATTTAAGTCCATACCAGGCGTTTGTGGGTTTCCCGCCACCGTGAAACATTAGTTGTGGCCCCAGCAGTCTTCCCAAGGCCCAGGCGCCTACCAGGACTGGAGTCACCAGGTCTGCCGCAGTTCCCACAGAAAGTTCGGGAGCATATTTTCGCTTGAAATAAATCGCTGTAGGTGCAGCGAGAGCTATCCCTCCAAATGAGGAGAGGCCGCCATGCCAAATCATGACTATCTCGCCCGGGTTGTGAATATAGTAGGTTGCATTGGCAATCACATGAATGATTCTGGCGCCAACTATCGCCCCACCTATGATCCAAAGAAAAGAACGTTGCAGCCATTTTGAGTCATAGCCATTATCTCTAAGCCTACGTTCGTAGTACCGAAACGCAAAGTAGAAAGTTATGGCTAAACCTATTCCATAAGTATGGACTGTAAGTGGTCCAATATGGAACAACACAGGTATTGGTTTCATAGTGATTCCTCAGTGACTTAATACTCAGTGACTTAATAACTGCATGACCCAGTTTGTTAGTCTATATCCCCGACGGAATAAGGATACTACACCCAATTTGACAGTTGTAAGCGGGCCCTAAGAGTGGATGAATATGGTTCAAGATGTATGGTTTAAAGGGCTACTGTCTTTGGTTTTTGTCATAACGGTTACCTTGGTTTCGATCACTTACAGCTTTCTCTTGGCAAAAGTTTTTAGTAGCAGATGCGCTTAGCCCGGAAGGATTGCCTGAAGGTATTTTTTGAACCTCATATTGAGGCACAGAGGATCGTAATTTAGGGCCAGGTTTGGATAGACTTCGAATAATTTCCTGAGATTTGGAGCAATCAATGGACCCAAAGAATATCTTTAGCTTGGATGGCCAAGTGGCGATTGTGGCGGGAGCGTCATCAGGAATCGGTGCGTATCTGGCAAAGGTTCTTTCCGCTGCTGGCGCGTCTGTGGTTTTGGCGGCTCGCCGGATTGAAATGTTGAAGCAAGTGGATTCTGAGATATCTGGTCAAAGCGAAATATTTAGATGCGACGTCACCAATTATTCAGAACTCGAAATCCTGGTGGAGTTTGTTGCCAATTCTTATGGGAAAATCGACATTTGTTAGAATGCTGCGGGTATAACTCGTCCTTTTGCGGCCGAGGATGAACCATTGAGTGAGTTTCGATATGTTATGGCGGTCAATCTCGAAGGCGTTTTTGCCCTCTCTCAGCTTGTGGGCCGAAAGAAAATTGAGGCTGGACATGGTTCAATTATAAGTATTACCTCCGTCCTGGGCCTACTGGGTTCCGGTAAAATTCCCCAAGCCTCTTATGTAGCTTCAAAAGCCGATGTAGTTAATCTGACTGGAGAGTTGGCAGCGCAGTGGAGTAGTAGAGGTGCTCGAGTAAATGCACTGGCTCCAGGATGGTTCCTTTCGGAAATGACGTCGGAAATGTTTTCAAGCCAGAGACGAATTGATTGGATTGGACGTCACACTCCAATAGGTCGCCCAGGGCGGCTCTCAGAATTAGATGGGCCGACGCTCCTCCTAGCTTCAGACGCGGGTAGTTATACAACAGGAGAGACGATTGTTGTAGATGAAGGATGGTCGATTAACTAGCGAGTTATGGGATCTAAAAACTAAAAGACTAACAAAATCTTTCCCAGTTTGCCCGGAGTAGAAAAACTTTCGTAGGCGCTTTCCGCTTCATTGAAATCGAATCGACCGGCAATCGTTATTGGCAATTTCCCCTGATCTAAAAGTGGAATTAGTTTGGTCCTGGCCTCATTTATCAGTCCAGCTTTGGACTGGGTGGTTCTGGCTCTTAGAGTAGATCCAAAAATTCTGGCTCGTTTGGACATGACAAGTCTCAGGTCAATTTCACTTTTTGCTCCAGCACCTATTCCGATTACAGAGATTCTTCCATCATCACTGAGGTTACTGATGTTTTGTTCCATGTTGATTCCACCAACTAGTTCCAGAACGACATCATAAGGAGCATTTTTGGAAACGTCTTCTGGCAGTACAGGTGTGGCTCCCAGGGTCTTGAGGTGCTGATGGTGTTCAACATGTCGTGCCGAAGCCGTAACCCGTGTATTTAGCAGCGCGGCGATAGTCACCGCACTCAGGCCAACTCCACCTGCTGCCCCATTTATCAGTACCTTTTCGCCCATCTGCAAGCCAGCTTGTCTGACTAATGCGTCGTAAGCAGTTAGATAGGTTTCGCTAAATCCCCCTGCATCCACCAGGTTGACCGAGTCTGGGACAATCAGCGCATTGGAATAGTGAATAGTTATCAGCTCTGCTTGAGCCCCACCGCCGACAATTCCAGTCACTCGGTCACCGGGGCTGAATCCTGATGTTTTACGTCCGACTTTTACTACCGTACCGGAAAATTCAAGTCCGGGAATATTTTGCGGTATACCGGCAGGCGCTGGATACAGTCCCCGTTTTTGCAAGATGTCAGCAGCGTTGATGCCTGCCGAGCAGACTTTCACAAGAAGGTCTTCAGAACCACAATCTGGCTCAGGCACTTCTGTTATTAGGATTTGTTGGTTTTTAAATGTGACAGCCTTCATATAGGTTCTCCATATGTTTGATCAGACATCATAGTTTCAAGTTGAATGATCCCGTGGGTACGTAGGGCCTTCTTGTCTACAAATTCTGGTGGTAATTCAATTAAGATACTTGGCCGGCTCCCACTGGGGCACCAGCATAGTAAAGTCCTGAGATTTCCACCGGAGCCGAGGGATTCAGAGCCTGTAGAACTTCCCCTCCACCAATATATATAGCCACGTGGCTGATGGGAGAGTAGTAGAATACCAGATCGCCAGGCTGCAGGTTTGATAATGGAACCCGGCGGGTGTCGTTATATTGCGCTGCCGCCGAGTGCGGCAGGTAAATTCCTGCTTTTCCGTAAACAAACGCCGTAAGTCCCGAACAATCAAATGAATTGGGACCCGCTCCTCCAAATACATAGGGTTTCCCAAGTTCCTGCCTGGCCCAGGCAAGGGCTATTTGTACCTGGTTGCCGTTCACAGTTGGATTAGACGTAGGCAGCGAGGGTGAGTTTGATACCGGAGTTGCTGATCCAGCAGATCCGCTGTTAATTATTGACCTTGACTTGGTGGCAGCCTGGTTTGCCGCGATCTGCTGCTGTTGAACGACTAAAGCTCGTATGTTGGAGTTAATCGAATCGAGCTGAGTTTGTTCTTGAGTGACTGCAGCCTGGGCAGCGTTTCTTGCAGCGCTTACTTGTTTGAAATCGGTAGCAGCTTGTTGCTGGATCCTTTTCAGCAGTGCTTGCTGTTGATTCAGGTTTTGATTGGCTGCCTTGAAGGTGGCGACAATGTCTGCCTGAGAATTGGTTACCATGTTGATGTATTCCTGGCGGATCGACACTTGGGTGGGATTCTCAGAAAGCAGTGCTGATGCAGCTGGTAGGTTCCCGCCACTTACGTATACATTGATGGCTTCTCGTGAGAGTTCAGCCTTTAGGTCCTTGATTTTAAGTTCGGTTAGTGAAATCTGGTTCTTGGTGTCTTGCACTTTCTGACTAATGCTGGTTAGGTTTAGCTGGGCTTGGTCATATTTTTCCGAAAGTATCGAAACCTGGGTGCCCAAATAGTTGAGCCGTGCGACTATACCAGCAGCTTCAGCCTGCGTGCTTTGCAAGGTTTGCCCACTTGCGCTTCCACCCGGTAAGGTCACTTGTACCAGCGAACCCACAACAATGGCCACAGATGCAACCGTGGTTTTTCTTTTCAGCGAGTCTGAATGTTTCAGCTTCACTTTTGAGATCATCCAACTTGCTGTCACGATGCAAATGACTATAGTCCTTTTAATTTCTGATTCCCATAAAAATTTTTAAAAAATTGATCGATTTTGGGGATGAAACTCGATTCATAGTGAACACAGGGGTCATGATTTGGTATTTATTGAGAGAGTGAGTATTTCTTCGCCTTCCAGATTTAACTCCCAAATGTCAATTTCACTTTGATACTGGTCCCGGGATAACGTGGTAATGATGTGCAGGGGTGTCGTTTTAGTATGTTTAGCGTAAATGGTTGACTGCAAAAAGGTAGTGTGAGGTCAACTCATTTTTTAGTTTCAGTAAATACGTATTTGAGAGGCTGGATAGAAGATGGCTCAAGAAGCAGAATTTCGAATTGAACACGATTCCATGGGAGAGGTTCGTGTGCCGGCGTCAGCGAAATGGCAAGCACAGACGCAGCGTGCGGTTGAGAATTTTCCAATTTCAGGATTGAGAATTTCGCGCCATCTGATATGGGCTCTAGCAACGATCAAAGGCGCTGCTGCCCGTCAGAATGCGCAGCTTGGTGTGATCGATAAGGACGTGGCAGAGGCAATACATAGCGCTGCAATTGCTGTCGCCAACGGGGAGTATGACGATCATTTCCCGGTAGATGTCTATCAAACCGGTTCAGGTACCTCGTCAAATATGAATATGAATGAAGTGCTCTCAACTCTAGCTAGTGAGTCCCTGGGGAGAATTGTAAGGCCTAATGACGATACCAATGCATCGCAGTCGTCAAATGATATCTTTCCTTCCGCCATACACCTTGCAGCAACCAAGCTGCTCAAGTCCTCGTTGGTTCCGGCTCTAAACAAACTTTCTGACGTATTGAGCGAGAAGGCAGATGAGTTTTCTGACGTAGTTAAATCAGGTCGTACCCACCTAATGGATGCGACTCCGGTGACATTGGGTCAGGAGTTTTCGGGCTATGCCTCGCAGGTAAGGTATGGTCTCGAGCGGTTTAATTCAGTTCTAGCCCGGGTTGGAGAGCTTCCACTGGGAGGCACGGCAGTCGGTACGGGCATTAATGCACCAGCGGAGTTCGCCAGAGGAACCATAGAGCTTTTGGCATCAGAGACTGATCTCCCAATTTCCGAGGCCAGGGATCACTTCGAAGCTCAGAGTGCCCGGGACTCTCTGGTTGAAGCATCTGGAGTTTTGCGTACTATTGCCGTGTCATTTTACAAGATCGCGAATGACTTGAGGTGGATGTCGTCTGGCCCGCGGTGTGGACTAGGGGAGATTCATCTTCCGGATCTCCAACCTGGCTCGTCTATCATGCCGGGAAAAGTCAACCCGGTTGTCCCTGAAGCAGTTTGTCAGGTGGTGGCTCAGGTAATTGGCAATGACGCTGCTGTGGCCTTCGGAGGGTCTGCCGGTAATTTGGAACTAAACGTAATGCTTCCGGTAATCGCTCGAAATATCATTGAATCTATCTCCCTGCTGGCATCTGTTGCCGATGCGTTGGCTGACAAATGCATTGTTGGAATCGAAGCTGACCGGGAGCGATGCCTAAACTACGCACTTTCCAGTCCCTCGATCGGGACAGCTCTGAATCCTTATATTGGTTATGAAGCTGCTGCCCGGGTGATAAAGAAGTCACTAAAGGAGAAAAAAGATTTAAGGGCAGTGGTTTTAGAAGAGGGACTTTTGACTCCGGATGAGGTAGATAAGGCTTTAGACGTAATGGCAATGACCCGGGGTGGCATTTTAAAGTAGTAGCTCAAGATGACATTGGTCATCGACCGTCATAAGGTGTAATTGTGAACGCTCTTGAGTATCTTCGCTATATAGCACGGATGGAAGGTGACAACCCGATTGCTCTCGCAAACGAAGTCTCCTATATTTTTGCTGATATGGCGAGCGATAGAGAACTTCTCGTTAGTGCAGTCAGGCGATTGCTCGACCATCATGGCGATTTAGGGGTTATGTGGATGGTCGCGGCAAGGGTGCTTGGGTCACTTTTCCCAGAAGAAGAGGCATGGTATCTGGTTGGCGAGCTATCAGGTTCGGAGGATGCCAACTTCCAGGCTTTGATGGACCGGGATTGGATGATTTTCCGAAGAGACGGCAGCATCGATCTGACTGGAACTGACCAGGTTCACGATTTGTTGCGGAACTTAGGCGATGTTGACGATCTTCTCCAAATCGAACCCAATGTTGGGATAGCTTTGGAAAGCGATCTTGTAGGATCAGGATTTGCTCTGGTTTCTGCATCAGCGCAGCGGGTTCTCTCTAATTTCTACCAAGGAGTAGAGCGAGAGAAACTAATAATTGCCAACAGTTTTTCACTTGTTCCTGCTTCGATCAGATCCTCACTAGCTGAGCGAGTGTCTACCGATGTATTTGTGAGCAAAGGCATTTTGCTGACTGATTTGGACTCCAATTGCAAGGTCCTGTATCGGGGTAGCAAGTTTCCTCCCTCGCTTATCGAGAGTTTGGTGAAATGGCGGGTTCCTCAGGAAATATTGAGATCAGCGGGACCGCTGCTTGGTTAGAGAGTGATTGGGGTTGGTTTTGCCTTCGTGTCGCAATTTGATACAGATAACCGAGCCAGAGATCGATTCCTTTTTGGACTCACAAAAAATTCTGAATGTCGCCACCATTGGTCCAAGGGGTTGGCCGCATGTAGTGGCGATGTGGTATGGATTTTATGACCACAGAATAGCGTTTTGGACTTATCGTAAAAGCCAGAAAGTCCTAAATCTTAGACGTGACGACCGCATGACCGTTTTGGTCGAGTCAGGTGATAACTATAGCGAGCTAAAAGGGATTGAAATCGAAGGCAGAGGAACGTTAATCGAAGATCCAGCTAAGGTGCTTACTGTTGGCCGCTCGATATTTGCAAGATATCGCGATCAGTTGGCAGATAGTTCCATTGACGCATTTACCGCTTCGGCGCCCAAGAGGCTAGTGGTGATTGTCGAGCCTGAGAACATTGTCAGCTGGGATCATTCAAAATTAAGCTAGAGTCGATGACTTAATCCGAGTTTCTTTGTACTAGTTTTGCTGATATGGGACAAATAATTGAATTTCCAAGTAATGGAACAATGGGATCGGGCTACCTAGCGGAACCTGTTAATAAAAATGCACCTGGTATCGTGGTGATTCAGGAATGGTGGGGTCTGGTCGATCATATCAAGGATGTATGTGATCGGTTCGCAGCCAATGGTTTTTATGCATTGGCTCCGGATCTTTATCATGGCACGGTGGCGCGTGAGCCAGACGAAGCCGCAAAAGCAATGATGTCAATGGAACTGCCCAAAGCTGCTAAAGACATGAGCGGTGCCGTGGATGAGCTAATCAAAAGAACTGGCACGTCTAATGTGGGGGTTGTCGGCTTCTGCATGGGAGGCGCGCTAGCACTGGTGCTGGCGGCGGAGCGCCCGGATGTGGTGGCGGCTGTGGCGCCATTCTATGGAGTTGTATCCTGGCCGAGTCCAGGACCAGCATTTGAAAGAATCTCAGCCTCAATTCAAGGTCATTATGCAGAGCATGACGACTCGGCGTCGCCTGAGGCTTCAAGGGAATTGGAGTCTCGTTTGCGTGAGTTAGGTAAGGATGTGGAGTTTTTCATCTATCCAGGAACCCAGCATGCATTTTTCAATGACACCAGACCTGAGGTGTATGATGCCCAGTCAGCCAAACAGGCTTGGGACAGGTTGATTCCCTTTCTCAAAGATCATCTCAGTTGAAACCGGAATTATCTCTGTCGTTAATTGATTTATAAGTAGGAAGTCAGTTGCTTGTAGAAGATTACATCAGCTTGGGTCTCGAGTTGGGTAAGCATATACCCGGGTTAGTGGACGCTTATTATGGACCAGGTGAATTTTCTCAAGCAGCTGAACATAGGCCTTTACTAGATCCAAAATATCTTGCCGATCGAGCCCGTTCTCTAATAGCCGGGATCGACGCAGGCGATAAGCTCGACCAGTTTGACCAGGTTGATAGTGGCCAGAGGCGAAGATGGCTCAAGGCTCAATCGATTGGATTGCTGACAACAGCGCGCAAGCTGTCTGGTGACGAAATCGATTATCTTTCCGAGGTCAAGCTCTGTTACGGAGTAGCCCCTAGGAGGGTTTCTAAGGAAGAGATTGATGACGCTATAGGTGTGTTGGAGCAGACCTTCAAGGGGCCTGGAGAATTGCGGTATCGGATTTCAGCCTACCGGGAATCATTTGCCGTTGATCCGGAGAGACTGCCGTTGATTCTAAACGATCTCTGCGAGTTGTTAAGGGACCAGACAGCGATGATTTTTGGATTGCCGGAAGGCGAGGAGCTCGAATTCGAGATTGTTACGGGCAAACCGTGGTCTGGATTTAATTATTATTTAGGAAACTTAAAGTCTAAGGTGGCTATCAACTCTGATCTCCCGGTTCTTTCAACCTCACTTGCTCATCTGGTGGCCCATGAAGCATATCCGGGCCATCATACTGAGCACTCAAGGAAAGAAGTCGATTTGGTGAATCGGAGACAGCAGCTGGAAGAGTCAATTTTTCTCGTAGGTACTCCACAGTGCTTGTTGGCGGAGGGATTGGCTGATTTTGGACTTGAGATTCTGTTTGGGGATGATCAATTTTCTGAAGTATCGTCACTGATGGTCAAACGAGGTATCGACTATCCTGACCAGGAACTCGAGCAAACTAAAGCAGCGTTTGAGACCTTGGGCAAAGTTAGGGCCAATGCGGCCTGGGATTTGCATCAAGACGGCATACCAAAAGATCAGGTTGTTCTAAGTCTGGAAAGAGACGCCCTGCTGTCAAGAAAAAGGGCAGAGAAGTCGGTCGAGTTTCTAACCGATCCAACCTGGAGAGCTTACATTACCTGCTACGTAGAAGGATTTCAGTTAGTTAGAAATTTCGTTAATAATCCGAGGCACCCCAATTATCTTTCAAGATATGAAAGGTTCAGAAAATTGATTTCTGAACAATTGATTCCTGCCGATCTTGATCAGTAGGACAATATTTCGGAAAATTCACGTATTCGGATGGTAGTTTCGGAAAACGTTCACTAGTATTTGTTAGATGTCAGAACGAAGCAGAAATTTACCACGCCGCTCATGCTTGTCGGTACCAGGATCTTCAATGAGGTTCTTAGAGAAGGCGCCAACGATCAAAGCAGACATGTCATTTCTTGACCTTGAAGACTCGGTGGCCCCCCGGGAGAAGGAAGCAGCAAGAAAGCAGGTGGTCTCGGCCATTAGGGATTTCAGTTGGGATGATCGGGTGCTCTGTGTCCGCATTAACGCCTGGGATACCAAATGGACTTATGGCGATGTGATTGAAGTTGTCGGCAGTGCCGGTACCAGGTTGGATGAAGTAATGCTACCCAAGGTCCAGCACGCTTCCGATGTAAAGGCACTAGATTTGCTATTGACGCAAGTGGAAATAAATGCTGGGTTGCCTATTGGCCATATAGGGATAGAAGCTCAAATAGAGTCAACTTTGGGACTTATAAATGTTGAGGAGATATGCTCGGCTTCTCCCAGATTGGAGACAGTGGTTTTCGGTCCGGCAGATTTTGCCGCATCGATGGAGATGCCAGTGCTTACGGGCGGGGTAGAAATCTCTGAATACCCCGGCGACCACTTTCACTACGTATTTTCGAAGATTCTGATGGCTGGAAGAGCTAACGGTTTGCAGGTTATTGACGGTCCATATCTGAAAATTAAGGATCTGGACGGATTACGCAAGTATTGCCAGAGAACTGTGGCATTAGGGTATGACGGGAAATGGGCCCTGCATCCTGATCAGGTGACTGTGGTTAATGAGATTTATTCTCCTACACAAGAGCAGTTTGATCGGGCAAATCAGATACTGAACGCTTATAAAAATGCCACCGACGTTGAACTCAAGGGCGCGGTCATGTTTGGCGACGAAATGATTGACGAGGCAAGTCGTAAGATGGCTCTGAAATTTGTGGCAAGAGGCCAGAGGGCTGGGATGGCAGGGTCGTAGAGGTATAAATTTACGGCTTTCCTGGCGCTAGATAAGAAACGAAATCAGGCTGAGGCTGATACCAGCCCCAAAGGCAGTCAAATATATTGGATCGACCGACGATGATGAGGCGTTTACTATTGCTGCTATCACCTCAAGAGGTCCATTTTTGATGTGGGGTAGAAAATATTTCGGTACGGCCCAAAATAGCAACACCTCAAATGCTGAAAAGCCTATAAATGCAATTCCTATTTTTCGCAGAGTCTTACTTTTTTTGGCGGATATCATTAGGGCGCTCAAAAGAGTGGCTGCTGCGGCTACTAAAGATATTTTTATGATTGCGTTCAACTTTTGGTAGTAACTTTTCAGCGAAGGAATCGAAGAGCCACTGATCTGAAATCCAAAAGGAATTTGAGCTAAAGCCTGTTCCTCTGGAGAATTGCCAGGGGCAATAATTTGTGCAATTGCAGTGGACAGAGTTGGTCCTCCAACTTGGATTGGCCCATTCTGAAGCCCAAGAATGTGTTGCTGGATTTGAAGTGCGACATTTGCAAATTCAGCTTTTACACTCGGCTTAGTCAGAGCGCTATCTATTGCAGATGCTAGCTTGGGCTTAGGAATACTTTGAAGGATCGGGTGCGAATTCTCGACGTCGGTTGCTATTATTCCAGCAACTTCCGAACGAACAGCTGCGTTGCCCAGGGCTTTGTAGGCATAGCTAGTAAACTGGCCGGGGATAAGGATTGTCTGACGCAGAACGACGGATGTTAAGCCGACCCAGGAACAAAGGAGCCCCACAAGGAGCAGGATTCCAGCGACTCGTTGTCTGATGAATGCCAACCGAAGAGCTCCTTATATTGACTGGAATTTCGTGTTTAATTTTCTTGGTTAACTTCCAGTTTGGGGAAGCCGCGCTGAATCGCCGCATCTCAGTATCGTAAATATTCTTGGTAGCTATTTAGTAATGAGTTTTTTGGCAATGACTTTCAGGGAGAGTGTTTCGTCGGCACCTTCAAAAATCGACAGCACTCTGGCGTCCACGAAGTACCTACTCACGGAGAACTCCTCCGCATAACCCATTCCACCATGAATTTGCATTGCTTCTCTGGTGACCCATTCTGCCGCCCGACATGCGAAGGCCTTGCTCATGGATGCTTGCATTGACCCTTCTCCCTTTGACATCAAGGTGGCAACATGATAGCTGAATTGCCTGGAAGCAGTGATAATGGCCGCCATTTTCCCTAGTTTTGCTTGAGTCAACTGGTAGTTAAATATCGGTTCACCGAAAACTTTCCGATTTCTTGCATATTCGAGCGCTGCACCATATGCAGCTTCCATGACACCTATTGCTCTGGCAGCTGTTTGAATTCTGCCATTTTCAAATCCTTCCATCTGGAAATAAAATCCTTTTCCGAGGCCATCCTCCATGCCCACAAGGTGGTCATCAGAAACCCACCAATTTTCAAATGCTATTTCGTACGAATGCATGCCCCTGTAACCGATAGTGTCGATTGGTCTGCCTTCCATCTTTCCAATGGTTCCATCGGGCCTTGGATCCTGTGTGAAAAGAAATCCTTTTGCCTCACCTTGTGGTTTAGGCACGATAAACATCGATAAGCCCCGGTGTGCCAATGATCTATCAGGATCAGTCCGGGCCAGCAGCATTAGCACGTTCGCTCGAGCGGCAAATGTGCACCAGGTTTTTACACCATTTATAATCCAGCCACTCTCATTTTTTGTGGCAGAGGTCGTTAGGCTGGCCACATCGGAGCCAAAATCAGGCTCAGTCACCGCTACTGCAGGGATGATTTCCGCACTGGCCAATCTGGGAAGCCAGTAGTTTTTTTGTTCAGGAGTTCCACCCTTAATTAGCGCTCGAGCCAGAATCTCAGGTCTGGTTATAAGCGAACCCCCAGCACCAAGTGATGCCTTAGAGAGCTCTTCGGTGGCGATGATCATAGCTAAATAATCATTTCCGGTTCCTGAAGCGAACCCGCCATATTCCTCAGGAATCGATAGTCCAAAAGCTCCCATTTCTCCTAAGCCGGCAATGACTTCTTCTGGGATATCCAGGTTGTACCGGTGAATATCATCTGCAACTGGAGCTATTTTCTCCGTAGCGAAGCGTCGGAACACATCTCTTACCATTTCGAAATCAGGATCCAGTGGGCTGGAGTCTTTCGTGTCAGCCAACTGCGCTAAGAATCCTGGGGAACCGTAGATGTTATTGAAGTTTCGAAACCGTTCCATATCTGCAACTTCGATTGCCCAGTATTGTTCATTTCCAAATGCTTTGCCAACCAGATTTGCTAAGACATCGGCAATGAATGCACAGGCAAGGTTTCCTTCTGATTCTCCGGTTGTGCCATATGCAAGGACAGACTTGGCCGCTTCAACTTCAGCGGCTATGTGGGCAAGGTCGTAGGTTACGACCTGTTCTTGATCATAATTGCAGCTCTGGAGGGTATTTATTGTACCCAGCACTATTCTTTCTGCAGATTCAAGTACCGATTTAGCGAAATTCATATCTGGCTTTAACATAATGAGATAATACTCCTAACGAACTTGAAGAGCTAACAGGATTGGGGGAATTTATCAGAGGTTATTTAAGTTTGGTTTTCGGGCAATTGTGGTGATTACCGGAGGCAGCATTACCGGTTCATCTAGAACTTCGACCTCGGTCATTACTTGCAAATATCGGGTTTCTGGCGTGTCCCCCAATCCTACGGGGGCTTCTGCCCAGCAATCGACCAGTTCAAGTCCGATCTCGGTTATCAATTTAGGTACCATGATCCCCACATCAGGATTTCTCACGGAGTCAGCCGACATCTTTATTGGAGTCAGTCCGACTCGCCCAGCCGAAGTTACGGCTTCTTGAATGACGATCCATCCTCCATCTCTTACGGCTTTGGACATTTGAATAATCACCGTCAAAGGATCCATAACCTGCAGCAGCAAAAAGCGGCAGAAAGCGAGATCCACTTTCTCCGGTAGCATCATTTCTTCAGCGGGTTGAGTCAGTGCAATTACTTGGGTTTCTCGAGCAGCTATTTCGGCTACTTCATCTCGTCGTTTTGGATCGATATCTATTGCAAATACCCGTCCACTTGGACCTACGATCTTTCCAAGTGCGACACTGACATCGCCTCCTCCAGCTCCGACGTCTGCGCATTTCCAACCTGGTCCTAATCCGAGCCTCTCGATCGCAGTTAGTAGTGGCCTCCTGTAAACATCGTCTCTTAGGTCGATTTTGACGCGATCGCTCAATTAGGTCCCTCCTCTGCCGTTTTGTAACAGTTAAATTGGTGGAAAAATTAATAATTTTGAAATTTTAAAAGTTTGATGTTTGGTGACTGCTATCAAAGATGGCCGTGTCAATAAGCCTACCCTAAAGGGTTGTTAGTATAAGTGCCCGCCTGCTGTATAAAGTATGGTATGTGATGAAATGATTGGGTTACGGTAAAAGGGTCAGCGAAATGAGAAATTTAAGCTAGCGTGGTAAATCGTGAATGCGACAATGTTACTTTGTGACTCTGCTTTAGTAGCAGAGGGGAAATTATTTATCTTAGGAGGGGGTTGGACGGTTATTGGCCCTCAGCCCACTCCTATGGCGATCGCTCTTAAACTTGATGTTTCCTGGACTGAGCTTGACGATCCGCATCATTGGGAATTGTTCCTTGAGGATGCAGATGGCAAGGAGCTGGTATTCGATACACCTGAGGGACCCCGTCCGGTTGAGGTAAGAGGCGATTTCCAAGTGGGTAGGCCACCAGAAGCGGTTGAAGGTGCTCCAGTTTCAGTCAATCTTGCCGTAAACATCGGTCCGCTACCGTTTACTCCTGGACAACGCTTTAATTGGAAATTAGTAGTCGACGGCCAGTCGGACGAAAACTGGATACTTTCATTCGCGACCAGGGCTCTGGACGAGAATGGATTTGAGCAACCCCAAAGGTCTGACTTCAATGACTGAGCACGAGCGGCCATTTGGAGGGTATTTTGAGGATTTTGTTCCGGGGGATATATTCAGGCACTGGCCAGGGAAAACTATAACTGAGGCGGATGATCACCTGTTCTGCATGATCACCATGAACCACCATCCGCTTCATACCAACATTTTTTTTGCTGAGCACGAGACGCCACAAAAGAAAAATGTAGTAGTGGGGAATCTGGTTTACTCCCTGGTTCTAGGTATGAGTGTCCCAGACATTTCGGGTTCGGCTATAGCTAACCTTGAGGTCGAAAGTTTGAAGCATTTGAACCCGACCTTTCATGGTGACACGATCTACGCAGAAACACGGATCCTAGAGGTCGTGGAGTCAAAGTCTAAACCTGACCGTGGCGTTGTTACAGTGGAAACCAAAGGTTTTAATCAACACGGTCAGGAAGTGTGCTATTTCAAACGCAAGGTGCTGATTTGGAAGAGCGCTTTTGCTCCAAATAGACTTAGGCCTTACGACAGCGGTTCAGTTTGGCAGTAGTCAAGCAAGAAGTCTAAGATCTGATCTATCAGTAGATGGCGACTCGACGAAGTGTCACCTATTGGCTAGTTGCCGTAGGGGTCAATGGGTAGGATCCGGGATTCTTAAAGCAGTGTTTTCTCGACAGAGAGTGATTTATTCTTGCGCAGCCCTTATCTTTCGGCTGGTTTTCATTTATCAGGCTTTGCAATGTGTGACTAAGGTTGAATGAGTCAATGGCTAAGGTTGAGTTTTTTGGAGTCCGAGGGTCCCATCCTACACCAAGGACTGAGAATTTGAGATTTGGAGGCAATACCTCCTGTGTGTTGGTATATTCTGATGATGACTCGGGACGAGAGTTCCCAATAATATTTGATCTTGGGACTGGACTCACCAGGTTGGCTCAGGAATTAGACCCGAGTCAGATATTTTCTGGAGTTTCTTTCGTATCGCATCTTCACTTTGACCATATCCAAGGATTGCCGTTTTTCTGGCCTGTGGACAGGGTCGGTTCCCGACTTAGGATACTTGCTCCATCGGAAGTTGACTTGACAGCCAAAGAAAGTTTTGATCTTTTGTTCAGTTCCCCATTTTTCCCCGTGAAACTAGGTGACTTGAGGGGAGAAATAGTCATCGAGCCGTTGGATCCCGGTTCGATGACTCTTGATCAACCAGGAAATCCAATAGTGACCGTTTCTCATGTGAGTCACACTAATTCCACTTACGGTTACAGGCTTGAAATTGATGGAAAGGTAATTGTGTATATTGCGGACCATCAGGCGCCGCTGGATTCGCATTCGGTAGATGACTCAGTGGTCGAATTGTGCCGAGCTGCCGACTTGTTGATACATGATGCGCAGTACACTTCGGACGAATTTCAACAGAAATCTCATTGGGGACACTCTACTTATAATTTTGCAGTTCAGGTAGCATTGCAGTCCGGTGTAAAATCCCTGGCTTTTTATCATCATGATCCAGGCAGAACCGATGACGAACTAGACCGTATCGAGAAATCATTCGAGGCGGTTGCAATTGCATCAGGAATGTTGGTATTCGCTGCTCGTGAGGGAATGAAGCTGGAGATTTAGCACCAGATATTATTTCGCACTCCTATAGGTTGTAGAAATGGAAACTGGGATAGACATAAACGATTTCAAAAAGGCCGTAGGATCGTTTGTTACTGGAATTACGGTAGTTAGCGCCACTTCGAAGTTCGGACCTGTGGGTTTCACGTGTCAAAGTTTTACTTCTCTTTCGCTGAGTCCCCCCATGATACTGATTTCTGTGGCAAAGACCTCCAGAACTTACTCAACTATTTCGCAGTGTAAAAGATTTTGCGTTAACATTTTAGATGTTGATGGGGAACCGATAGCCAGAGACTTCGCTGAAGTGGAGCCCGAAATCCGATTCGTCAAGCATCCTTGGAAAATGAACAGCGGGGGGAATCCCGTCTTAGCGGCAGCGCTGGCCTGGCTGGATTGTGACCTATCGGAGACTATCGATGTGGAAGATCATCTAATAATCCTGGGGAGGGTTCTTACGTTAGGCTGTTCAGAGGGCTCGGAAGCGCCCCTGGCTTATTTTCGCGGGAGTTTTGGCGGATTCAAGAAGCTCTCTAGGTAGATCTTTGGTTACCGATGCCCATTTTGGAAAAGTAAAGATTTGGATGTCCACCGAAAGTGCTGACGGCTCTGTGGGAAAGTCAATTTAATTTGGATCGAACTGTCCTGGTGAAATATCGCGTAAGCTCTTTTCGGGTACAGAGTCAGCCCAGGACAAAGTTGGGGTTAATATGGCGACGCTAAGGGAATCTGAAAAAATAGCCGACGTGATAATCGTCGAACCTCAAAGTTTTGGTGATGACCGTGGAAGATTTCTTGAGACTTACCGTCGGTCCTGGTTTCCACTCGGTAGAGAGATGGTGCAATCATCTCGTTCAGATAAAGTTGCTGGCTCCCTGGTTGGGCTGCATTACCACCTGCACCAGGCAGATTATTGGTATGTCACCAAGGGTGTAGCCCAGGTGGTTCTTCATGATCTTCGAATTGGTTCAGTCACAGAGGGGGCTACTCTCGAGATCGAGGCTGGAGACAACAGCCAGGTTGGGATATACATTCCTCCAGGTGTTGCACATGGATTTGCAGCAT
Source organism: Actinomycetes bacterium (assembly GCA_021803345.1). Taxonomy (GTDB): domain Bacteria; phylum Actinomycetota; class Acidimicrobiia; order Acidimicrobiales; family Acidimicrobiaceae; genus SCQM01. Next base: position 35,892 of record JAJZLS010000022.1, on the reverse strand, counting down.
TAACCGATATGACTCTCACTTATTTAGTGGACAATTACTATAATCCGTCAGATGAGTTAGGGGTAGCCTGGGACGATCCGGAGATAGCCGCGGATTGGAAAATATCAGACCCGGTCTATTCGGAGCGCGACGCCAATAACCCAGTTAAGAGAAAGATTAAGGAGTATTTACTGCCACGTGCAGTTCTTAGAACCTGATCAACTAGCCTTAACCTCAAATACAATGATGCTGAATATAGAGGTAGGCAGAATTAAAAGTATTTAGCCAATCGTCGGGGTGCAATTATCCAAGAAAGTCTGTCTCCCGAGTGACGGTGAATCCGGAGGTATAAGTTGGCTTTAGTCGGATTGGTCCTAATAATTATAGTCCTGCTGGGGTTCCTGGGTGCTGGCCTCTCTTCGAGGGCACGGCTTGAACGGAAATCAATTGCCAATTTTCATGAAAAAATGGGCCAGCTTTCCGGCGTGGTCCAGGCTGAAGGTTCAAGCAGTCATGATGGGGATCCTTTGGACCAGGAATTGTTTACAGAGGTTCCCACCCATGTGAGAGTTGTAGGAAAAGCCCAGCCCTCTAAGGGTTCAAGTACTTCCAAGCGGAGAGTCTATCAGCCGTCTAGAAAACCGACCGGTCCGAGTGGATCCCCGTCGAAGCCTGGGAGGCAGTCATCTTCTCTGTCACGTTCTCGAGCGGTTAACAAGCCTGAGACTCTAGGTCCTCCTGATCAAGTTAAGGATTTGGTGGTGGAAAATGAATCTGGTAATGGTGAAAATTCGGGCGTCAATGAGAATTTTGGATCCAAAAAAGAATCTAAAAAGCCATCTAAAGTTAGTAGTTTTTCAAGAGGATCTTTGACCAAAGTCCGGACCGAATTTTTACGGTTTGACGATAGTGGGGTTTCAGAAACCCCGGATACTGACGGGGATTTACGAGGTTATGAGCGAAAAGTAAATACCAAAGTACTGGCGGTTGCGTCTCTCGCCTTACTGGTGGGAATCGGAGCGATTATATTTTCCATCAGTAGCAGTTCCTCGCCTACGAGCCAGAATAAAGTTCCACCAGCTGCCACTAAAAGTAGCAAAACCGCCGGACGCCAGAATTCACCAGTTGCAGCCGCACCGAGCACCACAGTTGCTCCTATAGCCAGTAACGGGCCGCTCAATCCGACTACTTCTAATAATTCTGGGGCAGTTTATTACATCAATGCTTCCACGCTTACCCTTGCGATACATGCCAGTGCGCCATCCTGGGTGGAAGAGTCGGTTTCGCCAGGTTCAGCCGTCTTATGGGAAGGCATCATTCCGGCTGGAGGGAGTAAGACGTTATCGCTTAATAGCTCCATGTGGATCAAGACTGGAAATGTTGATGTACTGAATATGACCCTTAATGGCCGAAAAGTAAATTTTACGGCTTCACCAGGGGTCTATGACTTTACATTCAATCAAGGTGTTAAAGCCTAGGCAAGTTCGAGGGCGCTAAGTAGGAACGCATAAACGAATGCTTCATCGTTCCAAATTTCGTAGCGGCCTGATGGACCCTGGTGACCTGCTTCCATTTCAGTCTTAAGAATCACCCTGGCATTATTGCTGGTGCTTCGGAGTTTGTGAACCCATTTGGCTGGTTCCCAGTATGAAACTCTGGGATCGTTGAGTCCCGCAGTAACAAGAATCATTGGGTACTGCTGGTTGGTTACATTGTCATATGGTGAGTAAGACTTCATCGTATTGTAGATATTTTGATCCTCGACTGGGTTGCCCCACTCTTCCCATTCGAAGATGGTTAGAGGGAGTGAAGGATCCAGTATTGTGGTCAGACAGTCAACGAATGGAACTTCGGCGACTATGGCTTTATACTTTTCAGCTGCAAGGTTGGCAACTGCTCCCATCAGCATTCCTCCTGCGCTGCCGCCTCGGGCTGCGATTCTATTTGGATCTGCCCAACCAAGGTCTATCAGAGACTGCGTGGCGGTAATAAAATCCGTAAAGGTGTTGGGTTTTTTGTCAAACTTTCCATCCAGGTACCAGTTTCTTCCTAACTCTCCACCTCCTCTTACGTGAGCGATGGCAAAGACGACACCACGGTCGACAAGGCTGAGTCGCATTGAGGAGAATGTTGGATCTATGGAATGTTCGTAGGAACCGTAACCGTAAATTACCACCGGGTGACCGCTAGAGCTAGGAGAGACGTCACTCCGGCACAGGAGAGATACCGGTATCTTTGACCCATCGTCGGCATTAGCCCATACCCTAATAGTTTTGTAATTAGAGCTACTGAAAGTTCCCAATACTTCGCTACGTTTGAGTAGGGTGATTTCTCTGCTTTTCATGTTGATTTCGAATACTGAACGTGGAGTAATCATTGAGGTATATTCGTATCTCAGAATCTCTGATTCGAACTCTTCATTGTCGCCAATGTAAATGGTGGAAACTTCCTCCCCTTTTTCAATCTCGTAGATTTCTTTGGTTTCTAGATCGACGACTCTCAGTCGAGTAACAGCGTTCTGCCTTTCCAGCAGCGCCAAATAGCGGGTGAACACTTCAATACCAAGTAATCGAACGTCTTGTTCTGACTCTAGATAGGGTACCCACGCTCTGTGATCATGAATATTCTGGTCCACCCGCATCAGACTAAAATTTGGATTGTCTCGGTTCGAAACAACGAAGAAACTGTCACCATGATGTTCAACCGAGTATTCCAGATCCTTTACTCTGTCCGTAAATGGCATCGGCTTTGCATTGCTGTCGGCTGCGTCGATGATAAACGATTGGGTGGTGGTTTTGGAGCCACATTCTATAACTATGAATTTTTCGTCTTTGGTTGTACCTATTCCAATATAAAAACCTTCATCATCTTCTTGAAATATCACTTCACTGGCACAGGTTTCCAGATTGAGTTTCCAAATTTGGTAGGGTCGCATTTGGTCATCAGTTTTTGTATAGTAAATTGATTTGGAATCGAGCGACCACGCGAGGCCGTAATAGCAATCGTCTAATGTTGCAACCACTATTTCCGGCTTGGCGATGCTTCTTACGGTAAGCGAATATAGTTCTGATCCGTTGTTGTCGATCAGGTATGCTACAAGTTCCTCGTCTGGGGATACATAAAGCCCTCCCAGAGCAAAAAACTGGTTATTTTGTGCTTCCATATTTTCATCCAGAAGTATTTCTTCGCGGTCGGAGCCCTGACGTTTTCTTATGTGAATCGGATACTGAAGTCCTTCCTCGGTCTTGGTGGAATAGAAATAATTTTTGTGACGGACTGGAACCGAGAGGTCGGTTTCTTTTATTCGTGACTTGATTTCGTGAAAGAGTTCCTCTTTGAGCTGTGTGAGAGGTCCCATGACCTTCTCACAGTAGAGATTTTCTTCTTTTAGCAGCTGGATTACTTCAGGTGAGTCTTTGTCTTTTAGCCAGTAATACTCGTCAATTCTCTGGTCAGAAAAGTGACTTAGGGTGGTTGGAATTCGGTTAGCTTTAGGGGCCGGACCAGCGTTATCGAAAAGTTCTTCAAGAGTTGTCATTGGTATCAAGGTTAGTTGTATGCCGTGCCTTGCTGTTCCCGAACATTTTTGATTCTGGAGGCTTTAGGGGCCGGTTCAGTTGATCTGCATCAATTCATGTCCTGGATTTCAGGGTCCTACAAATCTCTGAAACTTGCAAATGAGATTGGACACCTCGGTTGTAAGTACTGGTTTCAGTTTGGCTAGCATGATGATGAAGTACCTGAGGCGGCCATTTTTAACTTGAATTATTCCTATCTAGATAGGAATAATTGATTAGTGCTTTAGAATGTAGGTAAATAAACCTATAAGTGGTTTTCGAAATCTTTAAAGGCGGATCAAGTATGTCTACAGCTGATCTAGATCTTGGCAAATACCAACTCGGATGGTCTGACGTTGAGGACTATGTTTTCAAGCCCAAGAAGGGACTAAACGAAGAAATAGTCAAGGAAATGTCATGGATGAAGGGGGAGCCCGAGTGGATGCGTACCTTCCGGTTGCGTTCACTGCGCTATTTTGAGAAAAAGCCTATGGCTCCCTGGTTTGCGGTTAACATGCCTGATCTTGACTTTCAAGATATTTTTTACTACATCAAGCCTACCGAGAAGCAAGTTAACTCATGGGATCAGTTGCCTGAGTCAGTCAAGCGTACGTACGAAAAGCTCGGTATCCCTGAGGCAGAACGAAAGTATCTATCAGGAGTGACAGCTCAGTATGAGTCCGAAGTGGTGTATCACAAAAACCGTGAGGATCTTGAGACTCAGGGTGTGATATTTACCGACATGGATACTGCGCTTAGAGAGTACCCAGAGATTGTTCGTTCCTATTTTGGTACCGTCATTCCTCCTAATGACAATAAGTTTGCCGCACTGAACAGCGCCGTATGGTCGGGTGGATCATTTATTTACGTGCCGCCTGGAGTTAAGGTTGAGATGCCGCTTCAAGCCTATTTCCGTATAAATGCGGAGAACATGGGGCAATTTGAAAGAACCCTGATTATTGCGGATGAGGGTTCTCAGGTTCACTATATTGAGGGCTGCTCTGCACCCGTTTACAGTACCGATTCGTTGCACTCGGCAGTTGTAGAGCTGATTGCAAAGCCTGGGGCCCGGATTACGTATACCACCATCCAGAACTGGTCTAACAATGTTTACAACCTTGTGACAAAGAGGGCTCGAGCTGAGGCAGAGGCAAGAGTCGAATGGATCGACGGTAACATTGGTTCGCGTCTGACGATGAAGTATCCTGCGGTCTATCTGGTTGGACCCAAGGCCTCGGGAGAGGTACTCTCGGTAGCTTATGCGGGCGAAGGGCAACATCAAGATGCAGGAGCCAAAATGGTCCATGCAGCTCCAGAAACTACCTCAACAATTGTTTCCAAATCCATATCTAAAGATGGTGGAACTTCCACTTACCGGGGCTTGGTTCATGTGGATCAGGGTGCCACAGGCTCAAAAAGTTTTGTAAGGTGTGACGCACTGTTGCTTGATGACTACTCAATTTCTGAGACAAAACCATATATGGAAGTGGAGGAGAGAGACGCCCAGATTGGTCATGAAGCCACCGTATCAAAAGTTGGAGATGATCAGCTCTTCTACCTTATGTCCCGAGGACTTTCAGAGTCTCAGGCAATGAGTTTGATTGTAAACGGGTTTATCGAGCCAATTACAAGAACACTTCCGATGGAGTATGCAGTGGAATGGAGCCGTCTCATAGAATTACAAATGGATGGCTCAATAGGGTAAAACAATCTTAAAGCAGTAATTTGTAGCTATGTCGAGATGCTCAGGTCTTTAGGCTTGAGCATCTCGACAATTCCTAGCCGTATTTCAAAATTGGTGCCCCTAGCAACTGGTATCTGAGTACATAGGGGAATTTTGAGAATGTGATTGCCCGTCCGCCTCATCCGGGCAGCTTCTTCCAGGCCTCGATCACATCGATATTGCCAAAGTGCTCAAGTATTTCAACCGGCAACCTATCCCAGCTCCAAAGGTAAAGCTCTGATGCAGTAGCTCGAATTGCCGCATCGGCCTTCTGGTGGTCTCTTGCAACTGTAACGATTCCTTCAGTTATGGTAATAGTCCACTCTGCGTCGGCGTCAGTTGCATGGAGGTGAATTGAACCTGGGAGGTTTGCTTTAAGGTGGGGTTTTCCTCCTATGGACACCTCCAGTCTTTCATTTAAGCCGTCTACCGCAAAGTCAGGGTCAAAACCGAAGGGAAGTGATTCTGCCGGCAATGACTTGAATGAATTTAAATTCGGAAGACCCATCTGTGCCAGTTCGGCGTCGTATCGATGAATTGCCGCTTCGTGGGCTTGTCGACGGATCATCCATCCAAGTGTCAGGTTGGTCCCTGTCCAGTTCCAGGCGGGATAATCTGAATCGTTGGATTCGAAGATCTCATAAAGTTCTTGCCAACCTTTTTCGAACCAGTTTAAAATCTCCTGCGAATCATTTGGGATATCCAATTCAAAGCTGGTTGGATCTGTTACTGATCCAACTCGAGCTGCTGCTCGTCTGTGTACGGTACCGAGATGTTCGATCAGATCCTGCACCGTCCATCCGGGACAAGTCGGCACTGCATGATCTAAAGTCGACTGGCATAGGTTGCTGAAAGTTTGGACTTCTTTTTTGAAATGCTGTTTAAGATTGCTTAGCTCCATGCGAAGAGTCTTGCAAATTTTTTACCAGCTATCCACTGGTTGGGATAATTTAATGCAAAAAGTGATCCAATTTATTTCGATTTCAATATCTGGAGTCGGTGAAAGTAACCTTATATGAGGATTTCTTTAACCAAACTGAATTTTATTCGCCATCATTGCTAACGTCGAGGATCAGATCGAAGCCAAATGTGGATCCACTTCCGATGCCATTGCTTGCCACCCAGGCGCTTCCGTTGTGAGCTTTAACGATAGATGCCACGAGCGAGAGTCCAAGCCCGGTTCCCCCGGAGTCTCTGGATCTAGATGATTCTGTTCGGTAAAATCTTTCAAATACATTTTTGAGAGAAGCTTCATCGATTCCTGGACCGCTATCGGAGACTGTAAATCTGATGATTTCGAATTCATTTTGGAGATTAATTCCGAAATCATTGTCATCGGCACGGGTCACCGGTATTCCTTGAAAATGATCGAGCTGCTCAGCAGTTATTTTGGATGCTGTTATTTTGGCAGGCGTGCAGTCCGGAGTGTGGTAGCGCACATTTGAGAGCAGATTGGCGACCACTTGCGAGAGGCGATTTCTATCGCCCATCACCCACAGGTCCTGTTCCAATTCGGTTTCTATGTTTCGACACGGATCGACGGTATGAAAGTCCTGGACGAGGTCAACTGCAATTTCGGATAGATCTACAGGAACTTTTTCCATCGGACGATTCTGATCCAGTCTGGCTAGGAGTAAAAGGTCTTCGACCAGGCTACCCATTCGGATCGATTCGGATTCAATTCTTTCCATAGCCCTTTTTGTTTCCGACTCGTCAAGAAACGCGGATCGATTTCTTACCAGCTCTGCATAGCCTCGAATGGAGGTAAGTGGGGTTCTAAGTTCATGAGAGGCGTCGGCAACAAACCTTCTGAGTTTTGCTTCGGACTGACCGCGGCGCTCTAAAGCGGTTACTAGCTGACTAAGCATCGAGTTCAATGCTCTTGCCAGGCGCGCCACTTCGGTTCCCTGGCCTGAATTGGTTTCAACTCTTGCCCCAAGGTCTCCTTCTGAAATTCGGTTCGCCGTTTCCGCCATCTTATCCAGGGGTTTAAGACCAAGAGACACCAGATACCACCCGCTGCCTACAAGGATAATCAAGGCACCGAGAGATACGAGCAACTCGATTAATATTAGTCTGGAGAGAGTATCTGTAACCCCAGTCAAAGGTATTGCCAGGATAGTGGTAGCCCCGGTTGTAGGGTCTTTTTCCGCGATAACCCGGTAATTCATTGTTGGATCATCTATGCTTCCCACATTGAATGGGACATCCAGGGGTAGCGGAAGCCCCTTTTGTTTGAGCTGGGGTATGTTGGGGGGTGACCCGGCCTGGTTTGGACTTTGAACAAATGCAGCTATGAATGAGGCTCCATTTTTATTAATTAATTCGCCGTAGCTGCCGTAAGGTACGAAAGAAAAGGCTGCTTCATTTTGAATCTGACCAAGCATAGCTCTGTCTAGGGCTCTGGAAGCTGGATGAACCGCTGCTGCAAGTTGTTGGTCAAGTTTTGACACAAGAAAGGACTTAAGGGCGGAATATGTTGCGATATCGGAAATGAAAACGCCCACAAATAGTAAGGTTGTCACTGTGACCACCAGTCGGGCCTTTAGCGACAGTTTCTTCATTCGCACCTAGGTTCTAACCTGCTTTTGAACTGGAATTGCTCCGAAGTGAGTAGCCGACACCTCTTATTGTTTTAATTAGTGGAGAGTCATCGGTGGAACCTATCTTTTTACGCAGATAGGAAATATAGGTCTCCACTATGTTGGCATCTCCACCGAAGTCGTACTCCCAAACGTGGTCAAGTATTTGAGCTTTGGAAACGACACGTCTGGCGTTCAACATTAAAAATCTCAACAGTCTAAATTCAGTTGCGGTTAGTTCAATGACTTTTCCGCCTCTGTAGACTTCCCTGGTCTCTTCATCTAGTTCAAGATCTTCGAATACCAATCGGGAAGATACCGACTTGTCACCCTTGGTCCGTCTTAGAATCGCTGCCACTCTGGCGGAAAGTTCTTCTAGGCTGAAAGGCTTGGTAACGTAGTCATCGCCACCCATCTCAAGACCTCGAACTTTGTCTTCTGTCGCATCTTTCGCGGTTAAAAATATTATTGGGACTTGCTGATTTTCTTGGCGTAGTCTGCGCGCCACTTCATATCCATCCAGATCCGGCATCATAATGTCAAGTATCATAAGGTCTGGATGGAACTGGCTCACTTTGTCAATTGCTTCACGACCAGAGTGAGCCTGTTCCATTTGGAAACCCTCGTACCGTAAAGCCATCGTTACAAGCTCGGTTATCGGAGTTTCATCATCCACAACCAGGATCCGGCCTGCGTCTCCATTTTTCTGCGACGGTTGCATTTTCGATTGCCTTCTCTATATGTTTAGAAAGTACGTAATGTTGGCACTCATGCGGTGGGTGCACTTCCTAAGGTTACAACCGCAGAACCAGATCCGTTGCTAGTTGTCCAATAAATTGTCACTGTGGTACCTGGCGATTTTTGTTGAATTATTTTTACAAGTTGAGAGGCGGTAGTCACTTTGGTCGAATCAACCTTGGTAATGACCGAACCAGCAGTTATTCCCGCGTTATTTGCTGGTGACCCTGGTACGACCTGTGCCACAAGAACACCTTTTAGGTTGCTCGGTAAGCCAATTTGGTTCGCAATTTGAGATGTCAAGGTCTCAACACCTACGCCCAGGAAGGCCTTTCCATTGGTGATAGTGCCATTGCTTGAATTGGGATGCGTTTGTATTTGATGTACGACCGGAAGCACCGAGTCAATAGCTTCTGCAAATCCTATGTTTTGTGCAGGCTGCGACCCGGTACCTGAGATTATAGCTGTATTCATACCGATAACCTGACCGTTTGAATCAACCAAAGGTCCGCCGGAGTTACCTGGATTAATTGGGGCATCAGTTTGAATCATGTCAGAGAGTGTCGTTGAGCTGGTAATCCCATTCGGGCTGGTGGTGATCGACCTGTGGAGGGCTGAAACTATTCCTTGAGTAACAGTGGGAAGACCTTGAAGTGCAAGTGCGTTTCCAACCGCCACCACTGAGTCACCAACTTGCAGTGCGGAGGATTTCCCAAAACTTACTGTCGGCAGCTTGGAAACACCTTCAATTTTAATTACTGCCACATCGTGAGTGGGATCGGTGCCGACTACAACCGCGTTATAGAGCTTTGTCTGGTTGAATAACTGAACTTTGATTGTACTTGCATTTGCTATGACATGATTATTTGTAAGTACTTCACCGTTGGACGAGATGATCATTCCAGTACCAGCTGCTTGAAAACTGGAGGTGCCTCCGAAAAACCCGCCCTGGTTCACGGTGCCGCTGGTTTGAATATCAACAACCGCCGGCTCGACCTTGGAAAGAATTGCCTGAATGCCGGTAGGGGAAGCTATAACCGATGAATTTTTGCTAAAGGTGGGAGTCTGTACGGGGCTGCTGCTGCTGTTGTTATTTGAGGTCAGCTTTGCTGTAAGGGCTCCTGCTGAACCTCCGAGTATAAGCGAAACCACCGCAGCAATGGCTGCGGCTTTGGCTACAGGCGAGAGTGGTTTTCTTTGTTTTTTCACTCTGATTTTCTTTTGTTTCTTGCTTCCAGTGTTTTCAGAGCCAGAAAGGGGGGAACCATTCCCGGAATCTGAGAGGGGGTAATCAGGCTCCGGGAATGGTTTTGGGGTAGAAGGATACGATTCGTGTCCAGATGGTGACTGTGGAATTACTGATACCTCTTCCGTTTTATCGGATTCTGTATCGAATCTAGGCTCCGTGGGTTGGTCATCTCCCATCCCACTGAACTGCTCGGTTTGATCGAGCTGATTCTGGTTGTAAATGCTCGACTCAGGCTGATGGAGGTCCGAACCCTCGTTTGTTGGATTAATGGCGCCGACGTCTTCTGGTTGCTGATTTTCAGCTGAGTTCTTATCCTGATCGTTATCCACTTTTACCACCCGAATTGTTGCGACTTATGTTACGAGTTACATTCTGTACGGTGAAGCTTTGAGAATGCTGGGGATGCTCTGAGTATCTTTTAAAACATTTCAGGAGAGCGATTGTGGTTATTGAAGTCGAGTCCAGCATGTTTTCCCATATAAAGGTCGTCATCGGAAGATGCCTCCAATGGTTGCTTGAAAAACTCTCTGTTAGCAGAGCCTGTAATCTAAGATGGTATGAGGCACACTAACCCTGTGAGGTAGGTTGTAATGGCGATGCGCGAAGAATGCAAACATTTTCAGAGTAGGACTTATCCGTCTGGCGAGGTGGCACGCTATTGCCAGCTTGATTTGGCTCCGGAGGCTCCCTGGCGCTGCCCTGAAGGTTGCCCAAAATATGAGAGAAGATTGGCCGATGCTGCATGGGTGCACGGATCACTTGTTCCGCCAAAGATTGAGGATGAACCCGACGAAGATCCAGAAGCCATTGCTGAATTGCTCAGAGGTGCCGAGGAAGTGGTCAACGATGCTATTCCTGGGATTGAGGATGAGATAAATCGCTCCTCCCGGCGGTCGTTTTTTAAGAGGAAAAAACCAAACTAGGTAACTACCTGGTCAAACGTCGCTCGTTTTGGATTTGACTAAGATAATCTTTCTTATATCTCCTAAACTCGGCAGACAGAAGCTGACGGCTATTTAGTTCTGCTGCAAAATCGAGTTCTTCAGTTAATCCAATATCTAAACTGTTTTCGATACTCCTTTTTATGCCTTTAATGGCTGCGGGAGAGTTTTCTGCAATTCGCAATGCTAACACATTGGCTTGTTCCAGCAGTTTAGTTTTATCATCACAGAGATGGTCGACCAGACCGATTTCTAAGGCCTTTACAGCTGAAAAGTCGTCGCCAGTCAGAGCAATTTCAGAAAGTTGTCCGCGAGACAGGATTCTTGCCAACCGTTGAATCGAACCAAGATCGGGTATCATTCCGAGACGTGTTTCTCTGACAGAAAATACAGCGTCACGGGAACAGAGTCGGAGATCAGCACAGCAGGCAAGATCCAGTCCGCCTCCAATACAGAAGCCACTTATGGCGGCTATGACCGGTTTTCCGCATTGGGCCAGGCTCGTGAGAGATGCTTGGAATTCTTTTATTTTGGACTTGACCATTTGATATCCGTCATCGGACTGTTCAGCGGTTAACTCGTTGAGTAAATCCAAATCAATACCAGTTGAGAAATTGTTGGAAGTGCTGCTGAGGATTATTACCCGAACTTGATCATCGTTTTCCATCTTTTTAACAACCTCTGGTAATAAGGCAAAAAATTCGGATCCCATAGCGTTAGCTTTCGATTCGCGCGCTAACCAGATGTATCCGATTCCCGATGATGACGGTTCGCACAGAATCTCTTGGTTTGAAGTCATGGGAAAGATGCTAATACACTCCGGATTGTAAGCGGGAGAATAATCAAACAAGGGAAATTAAGAGCTTTGCGGCACTTGCATGTAATTATTCCTATCTGTTTGTTATAAATTACCTTTTCTCGATTAGAATTTATCTTTGCACACCCCGGTAGTGTTCATACATTTCGCATTAGCTAAGGAGTAAAAATTCAACTCTCACAAGCATGGATGGATAGCCTGGAAGACGCGGTTAGAACTCGACGAGATTCCAGTCTGGACCAACTAAAGCAAGCTATCATTGCAGCCAAGATGCCTACTACTTCTATCGAAGAGTGGCGATATTCAAAAATTGATGAGCTCGAGTTAAATGAATACGGTCCAGCTGTCGGAACCTCAGATCGTAAAGTTCTAGATTCAGCGCTGTTTGATATCGTTAATAAATTTCATCCCCAAGCCGTGACCATCACTTCGGGTAATCGTGGTGTGGAGATCAGCAGGGAGGTGCCAAGAGGGGTAGTCTTGGAGGATTTTGATCCCCAGGACATATCGCACGATTTTTCCGGGGCGGATATTTTTTATAATCTTAACGCTTTACTGTCGTCACCGGTCACTTTGATCGTCAAGAACGATTTTGATACGGATCAGCCGCTGATGATTGTCAGATATTTAGATGGTGATCATAAGGTCGTCTTTCCCAACCTTTGCATCAAAGTTGAGGCTGGTACCAGGGTGAAAGTTATAGAGGTGCTTGTTTCGTCCGATCAGGCAGAAATACTCGTGGTACCTGTAACCAAGGTTTATCAGGAATCGAACTCTACATGTGAGTATCTTTTAATTGAGGATTTAGGTGCCCGGACTCAAATGATAGGACACCAAATATCGCGTCTCGAAAGCGAGGCAAGCTTTAAATCGATGTCAATCGTTTCCGGCGGAAGCTATGCGAGGATATTTACAACCTCCACAATCGCCGGTGCCGGCGCCAGGTCAAATCTCAACGCGGCCTATTTTGGCAATGGGGACCAGGTCCTCGATTTTCGCACGCTCCAAGAGCACAGCGCCAAAAATGGACGAAGCGAACTGTATTTCAAGGGAGCAGCGGCAGACAGGGCGCATCTGGTCTATTCGGGCCTAATCAAAGTTGATAAAGGTGCGACTTCAACTGATGCTTTTCAGACTAATAAGAATCTTGTGCTGTCTCAAGGTGCAAGGGCTGACTCTGTACCCAATCTTGATATTCAGGAAAATGACGTACGATGCAGCCATGCTTCATCAGTCGGTCCAATTGACCAAGAGCAGAGTTATTACCTTGAAAGTAGGGGAATTGATCCGGAATCAGTTCAAAGGCTTATAGTGGGTGGATTTTTTGCAGAGATGGCGGAAAGGTCGGATATTGGAGGGGTCAAGGAAGTTTTATTCGAGCTGGCAGCCAGAAAATGGGAGGAACTACGTTGAGTCAGAAAATTGACCTCTGCCACATTGACGAAGTAAAAAGTGGCACCGCTGCACGATTTGATGTTGATGGTCACCGAATCGCTTTGGTTCGCATCGAGGAGAGTTTTTACGCAATAGGGGACAGGTGCACCCATGCCAACTACTCGCTCGCCGAGGGAGAAGTGTATGCGGAGGAAAAGGAGATTGAATGCTGGAAACACGGCTCGACATTCTCACTGGTTACCGGTAAGCCAACCTGCTTGCCGGCAACAAAAGCAGTTCCTGTCTATGACGTCGTTATAGAAGGCGAAAGGGTAATGGTGGTCGTGAGTTGAGTACCAAACATGTCCTTCGGGTGGAAAATCTACACGCAAATGTCGGGGAACTGGAGATCCTTCGGGGAATAAATCTTGAGATTAAAAGTGGTGAGGTTCACGCGTTGATGGGTCCAAATGGATCGGGCAAATCAACGCTGTCCCATGTCTTGATGGGCAAACCAGGCTACACAGTAACCACTGGAACTATATTTTTAGATGATCTGGACCTTCTCGCCCTCCCCACTTGGAAACGAGCACAAGCAGGTCTGTTTCTAGTTTCCCAGTATCCCTCGGAAGTGCCAGGTGTGACTATGGAAAGCGCTCTTAGTGCTGCATATGTAGCCATGGAACGGGATCGTTTCGGGTTGAGCGATTTGATGATGGCGGAGAGTCATCGAATTGGACTTCCGGTTCAGATGCTGCGCCGTTCTTTGAACGTAGATTTTTCTGGCGGTGAGAAGAAACGAAACGAGATGGTTCAGCTTGCAGTGCTGAGTCCCAAGTTCGCAATCCTGGATGAAATAGATTCCGGATTAGATATAGATGCTCTTCGGGACGTTTCGAGGAGAGTGGAAGCAGGCACTAACGAAAATGACTTGGGGGTGTTGGCCATCACTCACTACTCCAGGCTGCTCCGGGAGCTACGTCCAGACAAAGTTCATGTTCTGATAAAGGGGGAAATCGTCAAGACTGGTGGTCCTGAGCTTGCAAATGAACTGGAGCTGACTGGATACGCTGAATTTGGCGAGTCTGAAGTGGCAAATAAAGCTGCGGTGGGCGACCCTTTCGGATTTCCCCTGTAATTAGTGACAGTTTTCACAAATTGTTAGTCGATTTGTGATCTATTTCACTTTTTGGCTGTATTATGGGTAGAGGAAAAACAAGCAATCCACTTCGTTTTCCACCATTCTTTGCGGAGGGGGCGTCGCATTTGGCGACGTGTATGTTGATGTCGAGCCAAGTAACCTTGGCTCGACATTTTTCCTTTGCGACTTCTTAAACCCTAAAAGGATCTTTTCAAATCTGCAGGCGCAGGACCGGAACAGTTCTGTAACTAGATCACGATTCGTCGACGAGTGAGATGGCTTGGGTTGGACACCCGTCAATTGCTTCTTCGACTAGATTGATGTCAGCTCCGTATACTTCCTCGGTTAAAAGATAGAGGTAGCCATCATCGCGAATCTCGAATATTTCAGGTGCTAGATCTACACATACTCCATTGGATCGGCATCTGTCGAAATCGACGTTTACACGCATTGGTTTCCTCCTGATTATCTATATAAGATCATTGCATTTTTTGGACTAAATTGAAAGTTGTTCTATTGGAAATTTTTCTTATCTTTTGCTAACAAATATTCGAATAGGTTAGTGCGGTTGAGAGCGTGAATATTTCGAGTCTGGATATGGATGAGTTGTATCCGAAGTGTCACTGAGATTTTAGAGAGGCGGCAGTTATGAGGGTGCTTGTCATAGAGGATGAAGTGCGGTTAGGTGAAGCCCTCAAACGTGGGCTTGAAGCTGAAGGATTCGCGGTCGATCTAATCCAAAATGGGACAGAGGGTCTTTGGATGGCAACTGAAAACCCCTACGATCTTATCCTTTTGGACATTATGCTTCCAGGTACTAATGGGTTCAAAATATGTGGTACCCTGCGCGAACGCGAGGTGTGGACTCCAATCTTAATGCTGACCGCCAAGGATGGGGAGCTCGACGAGGCGGAGTCGCTCGATACCGGCGCTGATGATTTTCTATCGAAGCCATTTTCATTCACTGTTTTACTGGCCCGCATGAGGGCTCTGCTTAGAAGAGGGGCAACGGAGCGCCCTGTGGTCCTTTCCGCCGGCGATCTTCACCTTGACCCAGCTAGTCATTCGGTCACCAGAGGTTCAGTCGATATAGTCCTTACATCCAGAGAGTTTTCCCTGCTTGAGCTTCTAATTCGCCGAAAAGGTGAGGTGCTGACCAAAAAGACCATTCTGGAGCACGTGTGGGATTACGATTTTGAGGGCGACTCCAACATCGTTGAAGTTTACATTGGGTATTTACGGAAAAAGATTGACACCCCATTCGACAAGAAGGGTATTCGAACCATACGTGGGGTGGGGTATCTGTTGGAAGAAAATGGTGGATAGATAGGTGGTATTGGACGAGGGGTTTCGTAGCCATTCCTGGTTCCAACGTCTTTTTTATTCGGTTAGATTCAAAATCACCCTCGCCGCAGTACTGGTGGTGGGGGTGGCTTTATTTGTAGCGTCACAGATATTGTTTGGAACCTTAAGGTCACAGCTTCAAAATTTGGTAGTCAATCAGACTAGAACCCAAGAGTCTGCAATTGCTGCGTTGGTCAATTCCGGATCGATTACCAACCCGTTACCTCTTCCCCGGAGCGACGTATCAGTTCAGGTACTGGATCGGCAAAATAATGTCGTAGCCTCAACTGCTAATATTGCTGGCCAGCTGTCGCTTCTGTCTTCATTCAATAGTCCAAAGAGTACTGTGTCGTTTGTCAGCAATGCCAAGCGTTTCGCACTTAGCGACCCTGATGAAGCCGATCGGCGGGCGGTACTGGTGTCAACTGTAGTGGGGAGTGGAAGGGGAATTAACCTTAGCGTGGACAGCCAGCCGGTTGGTCCAACTCTGAGGTTGAACGGTTCCACGGGAACGGGTTTTAGTGGGACGTCAGTCTCTTCTGCAACCGGTAAAAGCGTAATAAAACACTATCATTCGGTTTTTAGGGTGGTGGCGCTGGCTTCACTGGCTACTGTTGATCAGTCATCAGTGACCGTAGTCAGGGTGATAGCGATTGTTTTTCCACTTCTTTTAGCTGTATTGGCATTTCTTGTAATATTTCTCACTGCCAGAGCGCTCAAACCAGTCGAGCGCATCAACCGGGAAGTAGCATCTATAACCGGAAGTAATCTCCATAATAGAATTTCGGTCCCGCCTTCAAAGGATGAAATATCCGAGTTGGCTGTAACTATGAATCAGATGTTAGAACGTTTGGATAGTTCAGCTGAGCGATCAAAGCGCTTTATTGCCGATGCTTCTCATGAACTCAGAAGTCCTCTCTCTGTGATCCAAACTGAATTGGAGGTAGGCCTTTTGCATCCCGACGGAACTGATTGGCAGCAGACCGCTGCCGATGCGTTGGAAGAATCGCGAAGAATGCAGCGAATTGTTGAAGACCTTCTTATATTGGCTAGAGCTGATTCAGGAAAAGTTTTGGTTCATACGTTGCTTCCGGTTGACCTTGATGAAATCGTTTTAGCTGAGGCAGCTAGGATAAGGCTGTCTGGAGTATTGAGTGTGGATACTAAGGCTGTAAGTGGAGGCCGAGTAACGGGTGATCCTCACTACCTCCTTCGAGTGGTGCGCAACCTGGCAAACAATGCCGCCAGGCATGCGAGAAGTAAGGTTACCTTTGTACTCTTTAAAAGTCAGGGTGTGGTGCACCTTGAAATTGCAGATGATGGACGTGGGATACCGCCTGAACTTCGAGAAAAAATATTTGAGCGGTTCACCAGGTTGGACGAGGCCAGATCCAGAGATGAAGGCGGATCCGGTCTTGGCTTATCGATCGTACGTACAATTGTGGAGGCGCATGGTGGAACGGTGGAGGTTTCAGATAACCCAGATAGCCCCAGCGGGGCACGCTTTATAGTTAGGATACCGACGGTTTGAGCCGTAGGGTGGTAAGCTCACTTATCAATTTGTTAATTTTAGTCAATACTATTTAAGGCTACGTGAAAACTTTTCCAGACATACGGACCAACCAACCAACCAACCCGCAACCACGACGCCGTCGACGGTTTCGGGTGAGATCGAGACGGGCAAGGATTGCCATCTTGCTGGTTTTGGCGGTGTTGCTTTCCAGCTTCGGATGGTCTTTTGGTAATGCCCTTACTGCAGCCAATCAGCAGAGCGTTCCGCTTAAGGCAGTGGAATGGATTCGAGGTCACGGCGGTGCTCAGTTCCTTAGGGTGGCTGAGGACGTATGGTATACCTGGCATCAGCCACCCAAGGGAGGCTTACCTCCCAAAGGGGCTATTTTAGATACCAAAACTCATGTATCTGGTGTGTCAGGAACTGGTGCTAATTCCCAGGTTCCTAAAAATGTAAAACCATTTGTATCTCCCGCTTTGCCAGGAGAGGGAGTCTGGCAGCCCGAAGGGCGAACAACCAATGGTGTGCATGGACTTTATGTCACCACAATGAGGCCCGATCCAGTCCACACCTCTCTGGTGGCAGGGCTGGCCTGGATGAATCCTAAGCTACTTTCCTTTACTCTATTTGCGGGAGGTCAGGAACCGGGCGGAGGTGGATGGCCTAATATGGGTCCGATTAACTCTACCCAGGCCAAATCGTTAGTGGCAGCCTTTAACTCAGGTTTCAGAATGCATGGGGCAATGGGTGGGTATTATTCAAATGGCCGAACAGCTTATCCTTTGGTCAAAGGTCAGGCCTCTTTTGTAATCTACTCCAATGGAACTGCAAATGTTGTGAAATGGGGAGGGAGCCAGGCGCTTACTCCAAATGTGGTTTCAGTACGGCAGAACCTTTCCCTGATACTCGATAACGGCAAGATTACTCCCGGAGTATATTCTCCCAACTATGCTCAGTGGGGAGCTACAGTGGGTAATAGCGTGCTTGTTTGGCGATCAGGGGTGGGAGTAACCAGCACGGGGGCAATTATTTATGCCGCTGGGCCTGGACTTAGCGTTGCTACCTTAGCAAAAATTCTCCAGAGGGCGGGAGCAGTGCGGGCGATGGAGATGGATATCAATACCACCTGGGTTAATTACTTCTACTTTAACCCACCAACCAATAACGGACCCGCGACCCCGGCAAATGGATCGAAATTGGTTTACGATATGATGCGACCGCCGCAAAGGTACTTTGAGGGAACGGCGAGGGATTTCATAGGTGTATTTGCTAGGAAAACCGCTATCGGATAGCCCTTAATTGGCGTTTTTAGCTGGACCTGTTTTCTAGGGCCTGCATCAGTGTATTCCAGGATAAAGTGGCACATTTGATTCTGACTGGAAATTTAACTACTCCCTGAAGGGCAATCATCTCCCCCAATTCTTTTTCAGAGTATTCGATGGGTTCAATTACTTCTGTTTCGCCGCTTGAATTTGTGGAGATCGACATCATGGATTTAAATATCTTCATCAGCCTATCCACCTCGTCTAGGGTTTTACCTTTTACCGCAACCGTCATCAAAGAGGCCGAGGATCTGGAAATTGAACATCCCTGTCCGGAGATTCGTATATCTTTTATGGCGTCGCCGTCCATAACGACATAAACTGTAAGCTCATCGCCGCACAAAGGGTTGTGGCCCTCAGCTTTTATAGCTGGTGGACTTGGAAATTCTCCCTCATTCCTTGGGTTTTTATAGTGATCAAGAATTATCTCTCGGTAAAGGTCTTCCAGACCGGGCATTTCTACTCCTTTTGGGATCTAGGCAAAAAAGGCTTCAGCCTTGGCCAGTGCGTCAACTAATGCGTCGACATCGTCTTGCTGGTTGTAAATGTAAAATGACGCTCTTGCGGTTGCGTTGACTCCCAGATGGCGCATTAGTGGCTTGGCGCAATGATGGCCAGCTCGAACGCAGACTCCGCTTTGATCTAGAATCTGAGACACGTCGTGGGGATGAATGTTCTTAAACTCAAACGAGATTACGCCGCTTCTGTCGGCTATGTTGGTTGGACCATGAATTTTTATGTCTTCGCCAAACCTTGACTTTAATTGGTCGAAAGCGTACTCCATCAGCGAAACTTCATGGACTCTAATATTTTCCATTCCCAGATTTTCCAGATAGTCTATTGCGGCACCGAGTCCTATCGCTTCTGCTATCGGTGGCGTACCGGCTTCAAATTTCCATGGGATTTCATTGGGGGTAAAGCCATCCAGGCGCACATCTGAAATCATATCTCCACCGCCCATGAAAGGCGGTAATAACTCAAGCAGATGGGATTTGCCCCACAACATGCCAATTCCGGTTGGGCCAAGCATTTTATGACCAGTCATGGCTAAAAAATCAATCCCAAGAGTATTCACATCGGTCTTTATATGTGGAACATACTGGGCGCCGTCGCCGATAACAAGGGCACCTTCATTATGGGCCATTTCAGCCAATTCTGAAATTGGATTCAAGGTTCCCAGAACGTTGGAGGTGAGAGTAATGCTGAGAACTTTGGCTCCCTTGAGAATCTGGTCTATGTTGTCGAGAATTAAGTAGCCGTTATCATCGATTGGAATATATCGAAGCTCGATTCCGAACTGTTCCTTTGCTATGAGCCAAGGAACCATATTTGCATGGTGCTCCATCTCACTAAGTACCACGATGTCTCCTGTTTTCAGCAGCTTTCTGGTCAGCGAGGTGGATAACAGATTGAGCGATTCAGTGGCATTTTTGCTAAACAGAATTTCTCTGGCCGGATGCGGGGCTGAAATGAACCTGCCAACTTTAATTCGGGAACTCTCGTATAGCTCAGTAGCCTGTTCCGCGATGTGGTAAACCCCTCGATGTACGTTGGCGTGAGTGGTTGAATAATAATTATCCATTGCATCGAGAACACATTGAGGTTTTTGGGATGATGCTCCTGAATCGAGGAAATAAAGTGGTTTCCCCTCAGGCTGGTTGAATATAGGGAAATCTTTTCTGATCTGATCGACATTCAGTTGCGTGGTCAGGGTTTTGCTCATTTTCGCCATCCTTCGTATCCCTCGGATTCCAGCCTTTCTGAGAGCTCCATCCCGCCTGATGCCACAATGTTTCCATCGATCATAATATGTACGAAATCTGGGGACAGTTCATCAAGAATTCGTTGGTAGTGGGTAATAAGAGCTACCCCCAGGTCTGGGTTTTTCTTGCGGACTTCATTTACTCCTCTGGCTACAACGCGTAAAGCATCTATATCCAAACCGGAGTCAGTTTCATCCAGTATCGCTATCTCAGGTTCTAAAAGTGCCATTTGGAGAATTTCATTTCTCTTTTTTTCTCCGCCGGAAAATCCTTCGTTGAGGTATCTCTGGGAAAATGACGGATCCATTCCCAGTTTGTCCATCCATTCCATCATTTCGAAGCGGATTTCGAGAGCGGAAATGTCAGTGGCTTTCCTGGCTGACACTGCTTGGCGGAGAAACTGAATTACGGAAACCCCTGCAATTTCCTGAGGATACTGAAACGCCAGGAACATTCCAGCTTTTGCTCGTGCGTCAGTAGACCATCCTGATATATCTTCGCCATGGAAAATGATCTGCCCAGATTTTATTTTGTAGTCTGGGTTTCCGAGAAGAGTATTAGCCAACGTTGACTTGCCAGAACCGTTTGGCCCCATAATTGCGTGTACTTCACCCTTATTGATTGTTAGAGACAGTCCCTTAACGATACTTTGTCCTTCGGCTGTGACGTGTAGGTCTTTAACTTCAAATAAAGGTGTAGGCATAGTTAGCAGTCTATTACTCCTATGACGATAGGAGAAACCCCGGTGGCGTTATTTTTGCCCCCAGTAAGTGATTAGGGGGTTAACATTGATCTCATGCTTTGGATTTTTCTGGAGTTCAGGACCGGTACCAAAATATAACCAGCCGATCAGATGGTCATTTTCATCAAATCCGAGTGCTCGTTTTACATATGGGTCATAGTTGGGGTCACCTGTTCTCCACATGGATCCAAATCCCATGGCAGTAGCGGCTAGAAGCATGTTTTCACAGGCTGCTGCGCCGGAGAGCATCTGTTCTATAGTGGGGATTTTATTGTTTGCCTCAACTTTAACTGCCACAACTATAACCACTGGAGCTCGAAGAAGTTTATTTTGTTCTTTTGCAATCTGAGCGTCGCTAGCCTCTATACCTTGAGCAGCGAGTCGGATTGTTAGCGCCTCAGCTAGGAATTCACCAAACTTGGCTCGTTGGTCACCCTCGATAACGATGAACCGCCATGGGGTTAAGCGGCCATGATCTGGTGCAGCGGCCCCGGCTTTGATGATCGTTTCTATCTCATCGGTGTTGGGTCCCGGTGGAGTTAACCTCCCTATTGATTTTCTTGTAAACAGCAGATTTAGATACTGGTTTGATGTTATTGTTCGGGGATTCGAAGAGTTGTAGGAGATTTTGTCACCACCCTCGTTTGATCCACTCGTCCAGGTGTGGAAGTTCGTTACCAATCGTAGTAGAACTTCCGTGACCCGGCAGTACGAGAGTTTCCGGGCTCAGCTCCTTGAACAGCCTGTTTTCGATGGAGTTTATTATGGTTGGAAAATCCCCACCTTCAAATTTGGTGGCACCCGGCCCACCAGGGAACAAGGTGTCTCCACTGAAGAGGATTCGATGTTTGTCAAGCAAAAAACAGACTGAGCCTGGGGTGTGGCCAGGTGTTTTAATAGCGCGTAACTGTAATTTGCCTATAGTGATTGTTTGGCCATCTTCGATGAGATAGTCATAGCTTGGCAGCATCTTTGCATCGCCTTCAGTTACTCCCACGCTGTAACCTTGCTCCCTGAGCTGGTCGACTGCTCCAATGTGGTCCCAATGCCCATGAGTTTCGACGATCGTTTTGACATTTAAGTCACGCGAAAGCTCCATTAGCTTATGGTGCTCGTTGGCGGCATCGATGAGCACTGATTCTCCGCTGTCGCTACACCTGATGACAAAGACGTTGTTGTCAATCGGTCCCACTACTGTCTTGTAGATCTCGACGCCGTCTTGGCGAATGAATGGTTCCAGTTTCAAATCTCCTCCTAGAAGGATATGTCTCTTCAGTATTTGGTAAATTTGTGACAGACAATCTATTAAAAGGTTACCTGAAAGTGAGGGTAGTCCTTTTTAGTGCACCCCATTCTATGAACTTTACTATTTGGGAGTCCGATTTGGATTTAGTATTTAGTCCGGAACAAGAGGAGTTTCGCTCTGCTCTAAGGCGATTTTTGAGCGACAAATCTCCGATGAGCGAAGTCCGGCGATTGATGGAGACAGCAGAGGGATTCGATCAGGCTGTTTGGACCCAGATGGTTTCACAGCTTGGAATCACCTCGGTCATAATTCCAGAACGTTTTGGGGGATTTGGGCTTAGCCAGGTTGAGGCAGGTATTATTTTCGAAGAATTAGGCCGTTGCTTGGCTTGTCTGCCCTATTTGTCAACCGTGGGAATGGGTGTGAATATCCTTCTTGCCAGTGGGGATGAAAAAGCATGCAAAATGCTTTTGCCTGGCGTTGCTGCCGGGGTTACCCGGTTGGCTGTTTGTGCATGGGAGCCCGGAAATAACTGGGATATTCAAGCAATGACCACAGTCGCAAACAATGCTGGACAGATCACCGGTTGTAAAACTTATGTGCTCGATGGACTTAGCGCCACTCAACTTTTGGTATTGGCTATTGATGGGGATGGACTCGAGAGTCTGTACCTAATTGATGCAGCCAGTCCCACTTTGCATAAAGCCTCTTTGTCCACCTTCGATTTGACCCGAAAATTTGCAGAGGTAAGTTTTGATTCAACACCAGCACGATTGGTCGGAGAGCGGGGAAAGGGGGCAGGATACTATTTTCAAATGCTAAATAGGGCATTGATATCGATGGCATCAGAACAGGTTGGATCAGCCCAGGCTATCCTAGATATGGCAGTGGGTTATAGTCGAAGCAGAACTCAGTTTGGCCGTCCTATAGGTTCTTTTCAGGCCATCAAACACAAATGTGCTGACATGTTGGTTGAGGTTGAGTCAGCCAGATCCGCCTCATACTATGCAAGTTGGGTCGTCGATAACGACGAATCAAATTTGGAGATGGCTGCATGCACTGCCAAGTCGTATTGTTCGGCTGCCCTAAGCCATGCGGCAGAGGAAAACATTCAGATTCATGGTGGGATCGGTTTCACATGGGAACACGATGCCCATCTTTATTTGAAACGGGCTAAGTCTTCGGAGCAGATGTTTGGAACTCCTATGGAGTTCCGGGAAAGATTGGCTGAGCGGCTGGGAATCAATTAGTCCATTGGATTCAAAAGAGCAGGGAACCACCGGGTCAGGATTTAGCAATCATAAAGTTTACTGGAATCCAAATCAGATTCGACTCGGTTGGTAGAAGGTTGGGTAGTTCCAGTAAAACGCCGCGGCAGTAATAGTTTGCCGATTACTGGCCTTTTAGGGTTTTCGCTTAAGCTGGTAATCAAATGGATTTAAAGCCGTCGCACTATCGGGAACCGAGACTGCTCCGTCAGCGATACCTGAGGCTAGTCACCATTGGCGGGTCTATTCTTCTGCTGGCTTTGCCGCCTTGGGTATTAGGTGACTTACATTGGCTGTTGATTGCGGTGGTGGGCGCCGGATCGGTAGTTATAGTGGCTGCAGCTACAAGATCACGCAGGTAGGGTGTCAGGCAATTGTCGAAAAGGGTGCCGTAAGTGGAGACAGAGATTGAGGGAAATTCAGGCGTACTAAAGTGCTACATCTCTCAAAGTAGTTCCAAAGTAAAGCATGCTGGGCAAGGTAATCAATTATTGATTGCCAATTTTGGCTTTCCAATCGTCAAGCCGATCCAGGGCACTGACCTATTTCATAAGGAGCTTATCGAGCGCGTGGCAAATCAATCAGGTTGGACGGTTGTTTCCTTGGTTTGCTCAGGACTTGGGGGCTCATCCGGCAGCTTTTCGCCAATGGGATGGTGCGATGACATTGAGACAGTCTCTCGCTATTTTGTGGAAAGTACGAAAGTCAAATCAGTACTGTTGGTGGGCTATGATTTTAGCGCTGATGTGTGTCTGGCAGTAGCTGCGAGATCAGAATTCGTACGCGGTGTGGCGACTGTGTCGCCGATCATATCTCTGGAGTCCTATATTGATAATCCTCTCCAGCTTGCAGCGAAGGCTCAGGGTGTTGGAGTAAAAGTTCCCAGAAAATCGTCGGAGCTAGTTCCCTGGTCGGATCAGTTGAGAGAGATAAGTCCTATCGAGTCAGCTAATCGCCTTAAAGACAAGGAATGGCTTGTGATTCATGGTCGTGACGATGAACAAGTAAGGGAAGGCGAACTTCGTGATTTTTTAAATATCCACGGATCGGCAGCTGAGTCCCATTTTGTAAGCGCAGCCGATCACCAACTGGTTACCGATCCCAGAATGGTGGCCATCCTTTTGGGGTGGATGGAGCGAAATAATTAAATTCCCAGTGCTTGATTTATAGCTTCTCGCAATAGGCGAGCGGCTTTGTAGGGATCTTCGGAAAGGGTGAGATATCTGACAACAACGAAATGGCGGATTCCCACTGAGACAAGGTCATTTATTTGAGAGGGTTGAATCCCACCCGTTACGAATACCGGTTTGGGCGAAAGTTTGCTTGCTTTGTCGGCATAGGTTTGTCCGACTCCGGGTCGTCCCGGCTTGGTCGGGGTCGGAACTATGGGTCCCGCGGAGATGTAATCGACGTCTTCAGAAAGGCTTGCCTTGAGTTCTTTGTCGCCATGTGTTGAAAGTCCAATTATTGCCTCAGGAAAGATCTTTCTAGCCAGCGAAACCGGAATATCTTCTTGGCCTAGGTGGACTCCGTCAGCCTCTACTTCGATTGCTATGTCAGGCCTGTCGTTAATGATAAAGGGGACTCCGAAATCTTTGGTGATCTTGCGGATTTCCCTCGAGTACTGAATTATTGTTTTCGCGTCAGCTGTCTTATCTCGAATTTGAAGCACGTCCACACCACCTTTTAGAGCCGAGACGACAAAATCTGCCAAGTCGTCTCTAAGGGGCGCGCAAAGGTATAAGTTGCGAGACGTTATATCAAACATTCGGGAGCTATCCATTAGCGGTTTTACTCTTAGCTTTCATTTCCGCTTTGTACTGGCGCACCCGGGACAGTGATTGTGCATCAGTAATGTCAGCAATTGACATGAATGTGTTTGGATCTCCAAATGGTTTTGCCGCTTCCTGCCAACCCGTAACGGAAAGTCCTAATTGCTTACCGAGCAGGGCGATGAATATTTTTGTTTTCATTTCGCCAAATCCGGGGAGCTTATTTATTCTATTTTTGAGGTCTTGGCCATCTTGAGCCAATTTCCAAATCTTGCTGGCATCATTTTGGTACTGGGATGCAACTACTGTGCATATTTCTTGAACTCTTTTGGCCATCGATGCCGGAAATCTATGCAGAGCCGGTTTTATAGCAAATATTTTTTCTAACTCTGAAGGATCAATTTCCGCTAATCGAGAGGCATCAAGCGGTTCTCCTAGCCTTTCCTGTAGAAGGTACGGGGCAATAAATGCCTTTTCGAGGGTAATTTGCTGGTCTAGGACAAGCCCAATCAGTAGTGCAAGCGGTGACTCCGCCAACAGCTGATCAGCTTGTTCATTTTGGGTTAGTACCAATTTTGTCAAAATAAACCCCCGTTGCGTCGGTCAAGAAATCTAAAGTGATTGGTTATTGCCAGATTATCTATTATTAAAACCAGCATCAGCCACCCTTGCCGCCGAAAAGATACCGGCATCAGTTTACTCCAGATGGACTCTATTATTCCGCGGATCAGAAACTAACTGAAGGCCGATTTCAAGCAGCCAGATTGATCCTGAATTCTATCAATAGGGAGTTAAGCAAGAACTCAACCGCTGGCAGTTGAAGATCGGTCAGTCGAATCACTATCTGCGATAGAGTTTCGTCTCTATCGCAGATAGGAAATGAGTATTAGTGTTTTATAGGTTGTAGCTTCTTGGATCCTGTGAGTTTGGATCGATCCCAAATGCCGATATGGCATCCTGAACCTCTTCTGCTTTGGCTTCCCCGATACTCATCAGTCCATAGAGTACTGAAACTACTATATGTTCAGCGTTTATTTCAAAGTGCTTCCGCAATGCTTCTCGGGTATCGGATCGGCCGAATCCATCGGTTCCAAGCGGGATAAAAGCTCTTTGTGGTATAAAGCGGGATACCTGATCCGGCACTGTCTTCATAAAGTCAGTTACTGCAACCACCGGGCCCTCTTCATATTTCAGCACTTCGGTTATGTATGCCTGTTTTGGAGTTGATCCAGGGTTGAGCCGGTTGTAACGCTCTACTTCCAGCCCATCTTCACGGAGATTTTTGTATGAAGTCACAGAATAAAGCGTCGCGGCAACCCCGTAGTTTTCGGCCAGTATCTCCTGTGCAGCCTTAGCCAGATGCCAGGTAGTTCCCGAAAATAAAATTACAGCTTTTCGGGCAGGCTCCGAACCATTAATCTCCGGTGCCTCCATAAATTTATAGATGCCTTTTATAACCCCGGTCTTTATCTCCTCCATTGATGCATGCTTGGGGATCGGAGGCTGAACATAGTTCTCGTTGTAAAGAGTTATGTAGTACATGCAGTCCTTGGCGGCATTACCGTACATGACATCGAATCCATCTCGAACTATGAGGCCCAGCTCGTATGCAAAGGCGGGATCATAGGCTCTTACGCTGGGAACAGTCGACGCCAGCACAAGAGAATGGCCGTCATCGTGCTGAAGTCCTTCGCCATGGAGTGTCGTTCTGCCTGCGGTAGCTCCAAGGAGGAAGCCCTTGGCTCTGGCATCATTGGCCGCCCAAATAAGGTCGCCTGTCCTTTGGAATCCAAACATGGAATAGAACAGGTACATAGGGACCATGGGCTGGCCGAAAGTTGCATAGGAAGTTCCGGCGGCAGTAAAGGAGGCCATAGAACCGGATTCGGTTATTCCCTCCTCAAGTATCTGACCGTCAACGGATTCTGTATAGGAAAGCAAAAGTCCTGCGTCAACCGGCGTATAGTTTTGTCCGAGCGATGAATATATTTTGATCTCTTTAAACAGCGCATCCAGTCCGAAGGTTCGTGCCTCGTCAGGCACAATTGGGACGATTCTTTTGCCAACAGATGGATCTCTAACCAAATTTCTGAGCATTTTGGCAAATGCCATGGTGGTGGAGACTGCCATTTTTGCAGATCCCTCAAAGAACTCAGATATTGTTTCCTCAGTGGGAGGGGCTAGAGGCTGTGAGTGAACGATTCGGGATGGCACTGGTCCGCCAAGAGCCTTTCTTCGAGTCATTAAATATTGGTATTCTGCGGATTCTGGAGATGGCTGGAAATACGGCGGGAGTTTTTCATCCAGAAGGTGTTCAGGTATCTCGTCGTGCAGCTTAAGTCTGTCACGAAGGGTAAGCAACTGCGCCTTGTTCATCTTTTTGATCTGGTGAGTGGCATTGCGGGCTTCTATTTCGGGACCGAGGGTCCACCCCTTGATAGTTTTGGCCAAGATTACAGTGGGAGTACCCTGATGTTCGGTTGCCGCTTTATATGCTGCATAAAGCTTGGAGTAATCATGTCCACCGCGTGGCAGATCTTCCAGCTCCTTATCAGTCATTTTTTCCACCATCTTGCGAAGCCGGGGATCAGGACCAAAGAAGTGCTCCCGGATATAGGCTCCGCTCTCTGTGGCATATTTTTGGAAGTCGCCGTCAAGTGTAGTATTCATCTTATTGAGTAACACACCGTCGACATCCTGGGCCAGCAGCTTGTCCCAACCGCTGCCCCAAATAACTTTTATTACATTCCAACCGGCACCTCTGAAGACGGCTTCCAGCTCCTGTATGATTTTTCCGTTTCCACGAACTGGCCCGTCAAGCCTCTGAAGATTACAGTTAACGACAAATATAAGGTTATCTAATTTTTCCCTGGCGGCCAGGGATAAAGAACCCAGAGTTTCAGGTTCATCAACTTCTCCGTCACCTACGAAACACCAGACCCTGCTGTTCGACGTTTCGGCTATATGTCGGTTTTCAAGGTATCTGTTGAATCTGGCCTGGTATATAGCATTGATCGGACCAATTCCCATTGAAACTGTTGGAAACTCCCAGAAATCGGGCATTGTTCTCGGGTGCGGATAGGAAGAAAGGCCTTCGCCAGCTACTTCCTGTCTAAAGTTGTCGAGTTGTTTTTCGCTCAGCCTTCCTTCCAGGAATGCCCTTGCATAGATCCCCGGGGATGCATGTCCCTGAATGTACACCTGGTCGCCTGCATTACCATCGGATTTTCCACGGAAGAAGTGGTTGAACCCTACTTCATATAAAGACGCCGACGATGCATATGTTGCCAAGTGGCCTCCTATGCCGTCAGACAACATGTTTGCCCTGGTCACCATGACCGCAGCATTCCATCGGATGAAGGCTCTTATACGCCGCTCCATGTAATCATCCCCAGGAAACCATGGCTCCTGTTCCGGAGGAATTGAGTTGATATATGGTGTTGAGACCGAAGCTGGAAATCCGACTTGCTGTTCTCGCGCTTTTTCGAGCAGTTTCATCAGGAGGAATGTAGCCCTGGGTCGTCCCTTGGCATCAATTACTGATGCCAATGAGTCAACCCACTCTTCGGTTTCCTGGGGGTCAGTATCTGGCAATTGATGAGAAAATCCGTCGAATATCACTTTCTTCTACACTTCCACTTTTAGATGTCTAAATTTTCTTGCATGACCAAGTGCGCAACCTTGTCTGATGCATCTAATAGATACTTTAGGCACACTTTGCTCGTATGTTATATCAGTTGGCTGGATTGGTACCTATATCTTAACACTTCCCCTTGTGGGGCACAATCGGAGCAGTAGTTTTGGCAAAAAGCGAAATTAGATGCAGGGTGTTCTTTAGGACCAGGCAGAGTATAGGTAATGACTTTAGTTATATATACAGATGGGGCATGTTTCGGTAACCCCGGACCGGGAGGCTGGGCCTGGGTTCGGGAAGATGGCGTTTGGGGAAGTGGATACGAAATACACACCACTAATCAAAGAATGGAAACCATGGCCGTGTTGCAGGCGCTGCAGCAACACCCGGGGGAAGTGGAAATCTATTCTGATTCTGCATATGTGGTGAACTGTTTCCTCAATAGCTGGTGGAAGGGGTGGGAGGCTAAGGGTTGGAAGAATGCGAAAGGAGCAGCGGTGGCAAATCAGGACATCTGGCGGCCATTAATTGCACTGTACAAGGCTCGCGAAGGGGTGACATTCAAAAAGGTGAAAGGTCATTCCGGTGTGCCACTTAACGAACGAGCGGATCAGCTGGCCAATGAGCAGGCTGCAATTGCTTCGAAGATGGTCGATCCCAGAAAGGGTCAATCGACACTGTTTTAATATTTGATAAGCATGGGTTACACCTTTGGTTGATCCAAAGCATGAGATTGCCCTACGAAGTGCTCACTTAGAGCATCTGGATGCTCTAGTTTGGTGCCATGGAGATTAAAAGTATTTCAGCCTTTATTACCGGTGGAGCCTCTGGCATAGGAGCCGCCACAGCACGGTTTTTATTATCCAAAGGTGCGCACGTCACAGTTATGGATGCTAATTCCGAAAGACTTTCAGCGGTATTGGCAGAATTCGGAGAACGGGCAAATGGATTTGCCGGGGACGTCACAAATCCAGGCGACGTCAATTCAGCTCTGGAAGCGGCAACGACATGGCCTTTGCCGCTTAGGGTGGCAATTAACTGTGCAGGTATCGGTCACGCCGATCGAATCCTGCAGAAGGATGGCTCGCCTCATAGTCTTGAAACTTTTGAGCGGGTTATTCGGGTAAATCTGATTGGAACATTCAACGTTCTGAGGCTTTCCTCTGGTGTGATCTCAAGGATGCCAGTCCTTGAAGGCGGTGAGCGTGGAGTGATTATTAACACAGCTTCAATTGCGGCTTTTGATGGACAGATCGGACAGGCTGCCTACGCCTCGTCGAAAGGAGCAGTAGTATCACTCACGCTTCCGGCAGCTCGGGATTTAGCTGGTGTAGGAATCCGTGTTGCATGTATTGCGCCAGGTATCATTGACACTCCGTTATTGGGACAATTGCCGGGCGAAGTAAGGGACAGACTTGCCCGAGAGGTTCCCTTTCCTAAAAGATTGGGATTGCCGGAGGATTACGCGGTAGTAGCCGAAATGATAATCAGGAGCAGCTATATAAACGGTGAAGTGATTCGAGTTGATGGTGCCCTCAGGATGTCCCCTAAGTAAGACTGGGTCAATGCTACTGAATTAAACTTTCAACATGTCTATGCTAAGAGAATGAAATACGTTGAAGTTGCAGGTGTCAAGGTTTCGGCTATCGGTTTGGGTACCTGGCAATTTGGTTCAGTAGAATGGGGATACGGACCAGAATACTCCGAATCTACCGCACGGATCCTTGTCAGAAGGGCACTCGAGCTCGGAGTGAATCTGATTGACACCGCGGAATTTTACGGTTTTGGAAAATCTGAGAGCGTGGTCGGTAATGCAATAGAAGGTCTGCGTGATCAAGTTTTTGTAGCTACAAAACTGTTTCCGATACTTCCATTACGTTCGGTGGTCGTCTCTAGAGCCAAAGCTAGTGCCAGGAGACTTCAAATCGACGAAATTGACCTGTACCAACTCCATTGGCCGAATCCACTGGTGCCGATCACGGAGACCGTAAAGGGACTCAAGGATCTAACTGCCCAGGGACTGGTTCGTCAGATAGGCGTTTCAAACTATTCGCTTAGCCAGTGGCGTGCTGCTGAAGAGGCATTGGGTGCTTCGATAGTCTCTAATCAGGTGCATTTTTCGCTGCTGACGCGTGGACCGGAGAAGGAGCTACTCCCTTATGCCCAGGCGAACGACAGGCTGATAATAGCTTATTCTCCGTTGGAGCAGGGTGTTCTAAGCGGGAAGTATAACGCAAAAAACCGCCCTGGAAAAATGAGGGCATTGAGGAAGTATTTTTTACCAACAAATCTGAATAGACTGCGCCCTTTATTGGAAGAGTTGAAAAGGGTGGCAGATTCCCATCAAGCCTCAGTGGCCCAGATTTCTCTGGCTTGGCTGATATCGAAGCCCAACGTTGTGGCAATACCCGGAGCGGCCACGGTTGCACAGCTTGAATCGAATGTTGCAGCTGCAGATATCGAACTTTCCAGATCAGAGCTGGAATCAATAGACGGGTTTGCCGATTCCTTTGAACCTTTTGCCGTTGGGGATCTGTTCACTGATTTGAAATCAATAGCAAAGCGCAGAGGCTGACAATAGTTAGTAAAAGAAGTTTGAACCGGTCGACGGTTTGAAGTGGTTCAGTCGCAATATGGTGGCGAACAATGCCAATACAGATATAGCGGGCTAAGTTGGAAGTATGACCAAAAAACACGTTTTGATACTCAGGGTCGCTGCAGTCTGGACTTTTTATGTCTGGGCTGTTTTGGTGCGAAATATGATCATCGACCATAGCAATACTCTTGCTTTCAGAGCGGTCCACATTAGCTTGGCGGTGGTTTCATTTGCCCTGGCCGCAGCCACCTGGTGGGTTTCAAATGCAATCTCCAGCGAAATCAAGTCTCGAACCAACCTTGCGGAGCCAAGTAGTGAGGCTTCGGTATTAGATCCTCAAAAGTGAGTAAGCCGTCTTGGGCTAAAAGACTGGCGATTTTAGTACTTAGTCATAGGCGTAATGCGTTTGTGGCCCTTGGAGCATCAATAGCGGGTATGATTATTTCCGCTATTGTGCCAATAGTCGAGCGCACAATTATTGACAAAGTGGTTATAGCCAAGTCAGAACCGCTCGACCAATGGGTGATAGTTCTCGTCGGCCTGGGCGTTGTGGGTTTTGCGCTCTCATTTGTCCGTCGCTATGCCGGTGGTCGTCTTGCATTCGACGTGCAGCATCAGTTGAGGAATTCTATCTTTGACCACCTGCAGCGGCTGGATTTTGCACGTCATGACGAAATGGCTACCGGCCAACTGGTATCAAGGGCAAATTCGGATGTTGGACTAGTTCAAGGTCTGCTTTCGTTTATGCCCCTTTTGGTAGGCAATGTGGCTATGCTCCTGTTTGCCGTAGTCGTAATGGTGGTGGTGTCGCCGCCATTGGCCCTGGTGGAGATTGCTTCGATACCGGTGTTGGCATTTACATCTTTCAAACTTCGCACTTCAGTATTTCCTGCCAGCTGGGATGCTCAGCAAAAGGAGGGTGAAGTGGCTACGGTCGTGGAAGAGGCTGTCACTGGGGTTCGGGTAGTAAAAGGCTTTGGAATGGAGACCCGGGAGCTCGAAAAGCTCTCAAATTCGGCCGAAAGCCTATTCCGGTCCAGGGTCAGGCTGGTTAGGCTTCAAAGCAAGTTGCAGGCTTTTCTGTCTTTCGTCCCTTCTCTAACTCAGGTTGGGGTGCTTGGATTTGGTGGTTATCTTGCACTTCATCACCATCTGAGTATCGGGTCCTTTTTACTGTTCTCTTCATATGTAGTACAAATTGGTGCTCCTGTACGCCAGCTTTCTACCCTGGTCTCGTTCTCTCAGCAGGCCAGAGCCGGTGCCGAGCGGATTTTCGACCTTTTAGATGCCAATCCAATCGTTCAAGAGGCTCCCGATGCGGTCGATTTCATTGCCAGCGGTGGAAAGATAGAGTTTAGAGATGTTACCTTTGGCTACACCAAGGATAACAAGGTGTTGGATCGCTTTTCGCTTACTGTGAACAGCGGAGAAACGGTAGCTCTTGTAGGTTTATCTGGTTCGGGAAAATCGACGATAGCGCTTTTAGTACCCCGTTTTTATGATCCATCGCAGGGAAGCATATTGCTGGATGATCAAGAGATTTCTACGCTTAAAATTGATTCCCTGCGTTCTAAAGTTGGAGTCGTCTTTGAGGAAAGCTTTTTATTCTCCGATACGATTCGATCCAATATTGCTTACGGGAGGCCTGAAGCAACATTTGAAATGGTCGAGACAGCAGCCAAGATGGCTGGGGCTGACAAGTTTATTTCAGAATTTGAGAATGGTTATGACGAGGTGGTGGGTGAACGTGGCTTGACTCTTTCAGGAGGGCAGCGCCAGCGGATATCACTTGCACGGGCTTTACTAACCAATCCTGAGATACTCATCCTTGATGATGCTACGTCTGCAGTGGACTCTGTTACTGAATCCGATATCAACCTGGCACTTGCGAGATTCAAAAAAAATAAAACAGTCCTTCTGATCGCACACAGGCGTTCGAGTCTCTCGCTAGCCAACCGTATCGTTTTGATCGATGGTGGCAAGGTGCTCGCAGAAGGAAGTCACGACTATTTGATGGCTAAGTCTTCGTTGTATCGGTCACTGTTTGAAGGAGACTCTGAATCTCTGAATGAGAACGCTTCGATCGCTCCCGCTCCTCTTGTAAACCCCAAACCGGCTGTTCCGTTGCAAAGCGTTGCTCCACGGATTTCTTCGCCTAGGGCAGGAGGCGGATCGGGGGGAGGTCGTGGAATGATGGGGGTTGCACTTACCGCAACACCTGAGTTGCTTCAAGCGCTTGAAAAGTTGTCCCCTGCCAATGATGAACATAAAGTTGACTTGAAAGATCAAGCCAAACCGAGAGGTAGTTTTTCTCTTGGTGAGCTCGTCCGCCCATTTCGCATAGGTTTATTGGTTGGACTGTTACTGGTTGCCCTCGATACCGGACTGACTATATTAGGACCAATTTTCACCAAGACCGGGATCGACTCTGGTGTACTGGTCGGATCCCGATCAGTGCTTATTCTGGCTTTCAGTGGGTATTTAATATCTGCGGTAGCTGATCTGTTTGTTATGTGGGGGGAGAATTTCATCACAGGCAGAACCTCAGAGCGTCTCCTATTGGCGCTTAGAGTAAGGATATTTTCCCATCTTCAGCGTCTGGGTATGGATTTTTATGAGTCCGAGATGGGCGGCCGGATCATGACCAGGATGACAACCGATGTCGACGCTTTGTCGAACCTGCTTCAAACCGGGTTGATAAATGCTCTGGTGAGTATTCTAAGTTTTGTTGGGGTTGCAATTGCTCTCCTGGTCATGAGTCCAAGGTTGACACTTTACGCATTTGCTGTAATCCCGCCTCTAGCTTTAGCCACAATTTGGTATCAACGGGCTTCGAGTAAGGCATATTCTGTTGCCAGGGAGCGAATTGCTGAAGTAAATGCCAACCTTCAAGAGGGGCTTTCTGGAGTTAGAGTGGCTCAGGCGTTCAGGCGGCAAGCCAAGAACTCGCGAGATTTTTCAAAGGTATCGGGGGATTATAGGGATGCCAGAGTAAACGCCCAAAAACTTGTGGCTATCTATTTTCCATTCATTCTTCTCCTGTCCGATTTAGCGTCCGCGCTGATTTTGGGCGCCGGAACTGGATTAGTCCACGCTCAGGTAATCAAGGTAGGTGTGCTGATAGCTTTTTCTTTGTATATGGATCAGCTCTTTGCGCCGCTGCAACAACTTTCGCAGACGTTTGACCAGTGGCAGCAGGCACGTGTCTCTATGACTCAGATAAGCAAGTTGATGGAGAAGAGGATTGCCACTCCCATTCAGGACCATCCGGCACAGGCTGGTCACCTCCGGGGAGAGATCGTATTCGATGACGTCCACTTCTGTTATCCGAACTCCTCTGCCGAGGCATTGGCTGGGATGGACCTCGTGATTGAACCTGGAGAGTCAGTTGCACTGGTTGGCTCAACCGGGGCGGGTAAATCAACGGTGGTCAAGCTGATAGAGAGATTTTATGACCCTAGCTCTGGTTCGGTAAAAATCGATGGGATAGATTTGAGACAGTACGATCTGGGTGATTACCGTCGCAAGCTGGGGTTCGTGCCTCAGGAGCCGTTTCTTTTCACCGGAACCATAGCCGAAAATATTAGCTACGCAAACAGTGACGCAACGATGAGTCAGATCGAACAGTCAGCCCGAGCGGTAGGTGCCCATGAGTTTATTTCAGCGCTTCCGGGAGGCTATTCATTTTTCGTGGCCGAAAGAGGTAATGCTATTTCGGCAGGTCAACGTCAGCTGGTTGCACTCGCCCGGGCACACTTAGCCAATCCTGTGATTTTGCTTCTGGACGAGGCCACTGCAAATCTGGATCTGGCTACAGAATCGAAAGTAAACTCCGCTCTGGGTGTACTTTCCAAAGGACGTACCACAATAATTGTGGCCCATAGGTTACCTACTGCCGCCAGGGCTGATCGAATAATAGTTGTCGAAAATGGTGTGGTAGCTGAATCAGGGTCACACCGGGAGTTGATAGCCAGAGATGGTATTTATAAATCAATGTGGGAATCGTTTGAAGAAGCCGGGGTTGCCTAGTTTGAAAGCGGCGGCCGATTCCAGCTACTGATAATATTTCAAACTTTATGTGTACCTTCAATGGATAGGTCTTCAAATGGAAGGATAGTTTTTGCAGTGTTGCCGCGTCGTCTTTATTGGAAGTAAATATCTGAATTATGGCATTGGTCCCGAGGTGTGTGCTCTCTAAGCGGCACTTTTTATGCTGACCTAGCCGAGATAGTGAAGTTGCACTTCCCCTTGCGGGGGAGTGAGGATTGAAACCATTGTTATATCTTTTTGCATATAGTAAAAACAGCGCTTTGTTTTGATAGCTTTGAGGATCGATAGGTAAAGATGTTGAGTTGATTGGCTCGAAGATTTGTTGGCGAGACTGGTGCCATAACGGCATGGATATGGTCTGTGCTGCGGAGAGAAAGAGGAATTTATGGACTCGGAATTGAGCCGTGAATGGATAGAGCGCCGGGATAAACCGGCATGTAGAAAGGAATGAAAGAGTCCAACATCGAAGGAGTAGCGATCCACGGTGGCCCCGTGTCATGCATCGGCGTCCGCAAGGGCGAAGGTGAAGCGTTGACAGGGG